>JAQYWJ010000256.1 GCA_030145005.1 Desulfobacter sp.
CAATCAGTTCCAGCAGATGTTTTGAGGCGGATTCAGGAAAAATATCCAGCGCGGTCCTGGCTGACTGCACATGGGCAAGGGCCCGGTTGTTTGTATATTCAATGCCGCCCAGACGGGTCAGACGTTCTTTAAGGCCTTGAAATTCTGCCGGCTCAAACTGTGGCCGGGCCATGGCAGCCAGCATCCATTCGCGGTCCTGGGCATCGGCCTTTCCAAGGCTGTAAATCAGGGGCAAGGTCAGCTTGCCTTCGCGCATATCTGCCCCGGGGTTTTTGCCCAGCTGCTCGGCTGTGGCAGTATAGTCCAGCAGGTCATCCGCCATCTGAAAGGCCATACCCAGGTGCCAACCGTAATTTTTAAGGGCGGTTTCCTGATTTTGATCAGCCCTGGCTACAATAGCACCGGTGCGACAGGCCCCCTGGATCAGAACGGCTGTCTTGCGTTCTATGATTTCATTGTACTCATCTTCCGTGAGGTCCGGGTTCCCCTTTTTTTCCATCTGGAGAATTTCGCCCTGGGACATGTCTGCTGTAATTTGAGCGATCACTTCAATGACCCGGGGGGATTTTGTTTTTGCGGCAATAACAAGCGCTGTGGCCAAAAGAAAATCCCCTGTGAGTACCACCGTTGGGGCATCCCACAGGGTGTGGGCGCATGGTTTGCCCCGGCGTGTGTCAGAACCGTCCACCACATCATCATGGAGCAAAGTGGCTGCATGAAGGTATTCAAAAATAGTGGAAAACTCGATTTCCTGCCCGGTCTGAAGCCCGCACATGCGGGCGGCATGGATCATGAGTAACGGCCGCAGTCGTTTACCGCCCGCAAACAGCAGATGACCTGCCACCTGCCTGACCAGGTCCAGATTAGGGGTCAAATTCGCTTCAAGGGCCTGCTCCACCAGCGAAAGGTCTGGGCCGGCCAGTGAAATAATCTCTTTTTTTATATTTTTTGTCACACCATCTCCCCGGCAATATCATATTCAAATGCATCGGTTATTTTTACCTGAACCAGACTACCTGTGTCCAGTCCATCCGAATAAATAAATGTCACCCCATCCACTTCCGGGGCCTGGAACGGGGTTCTGCCGATGTATACCCCGTCTTCGGGGTTCTCTTCCACAAGAACCGGATAGACACGGCCCACATGCCGGGCATTGCGTTTTTCGGAAATCCTCGCCTGGGCCGCCATAATGGTGTCATGCCGCAGTTCTGCCAGATCTTCAGGAATATGATCACTTAACTTGTGGGCGGGCAGATCCTGGGAGTCGGAATAGGTGAATACGCCCAGATGATCAAATTCCACCTCCTGTATAAATTCCAAAAGGCTCTTGAACTGCTGATCTGTTTCACCGGGGAAGCCGACAATAACGGTGGTCCTTAACGCGGCGTCCGGGTCCAGGCGGCGGATATCGGAAAAAAGCCGGGTAAGATCCTGCCGGGTGTAGGGCCGGCCCATGCGTTTCAGGACCTCATCATGGGCATGCTGGATAGGCACATCATAGTATGAACAGATGTTGGCATGGCGTTGCACCGCTTCAATGACCCGTTCATCAAGGGTACTCGGGTGGGTATACAGAAATCGAAGCCAGGCGGATGGATCTTTTTGAGCCATCTTTTTTGAAGTTTTTTCAAGCACCGTATGAAAGGCCGGTCCGTCCAGGTCCAGGCCGTAATCCGTGGTGTTTTCCGCTGTGAGGATGATCTCTTTAACCCCCTTATCCAGAAGGGCGGAAGCCTCCTTGCAAATCAGATCTATAGGCCGGGAACGCTGGCGTCCCCGCAGATTGGGAATAATGCAATAGGTGCAGTGGCGGCTGCACCCTTCGGAGGCCTTGATGTAGGCGGTTTTTTCACAAAGAAGTTCCCGGGCCTGCACAGGGACGTCCACCGGCCGGGTGTCGGGCTCGGGAAACAGGGTAAACGGCACCTTGCCGGCATTTTCCACGGCTTTTACGATATGGTCACAGGCTGCGGTGCCTAAAAAAGCATCCACTTCCGGCAGACTGTCCAAAAGATCCGCATCATCCTTATACCGCTGGACAAGACAGCCGGTGACAACGAGCCGCCGGCACGCACCGGCCGTTTTAAATTCCGCCATCTCCAAAATAACATCAACCGCCTCCTGGGAGGCGGTTGAAATAAACCCGCAGGTATTTATGATGATGGCTTCAGCCTGAACCGGGTCAGTTATGATCTGATGGCCGGCTGCAATCAGCCGGCCGAGCATAATCTCGCTGTCCACCTGGTTTCTGGAACAGCCCAGGCTTTCAAGGTAGATTTTCATATGGATTTTGCCATGAGATCCCCCACAAGGGTGGAAAACCGTGCCGGATTATCAAGCTTGCCGCCTTCGGAAATCACGGCAATATCATAAAGCAAATCGCAGTAGTCCGTAAGCACAGGGTTTGTGGTATCGGCTTCAAACACGGATTTGATCTTTTCCATGACCGGATGGTTGACATTAACTTCCAGGGCGCGTTTCTGATTAGGGGCTTTCTGGCCCGAGGCTTTCAGAATTTTTTCCATATAAGCGCTCATGGCCCACTCGTCGCCTGTCAGGCAGGAAACAGAGTCCTTGAGCCGGTTGGAAACCACCACATCCTTAACCTTGCTTTCCAGCTTGCCTTTAAGAAAAGAGAGCAGGGAGGAGTACTCGTTTTTCTTTTCGTCATCCACCTTTTCCAGGTCAAGATCGCCTTTTTCAGCGCTTTTCAGTTTCTTTTCCTTGTATTCGGGCAGGGACTGGGTCACCCATTCATCAATGGGGTCCACCATAAGAAGGACTTCGTAGTCCTTTGCTTTGAGCGCCTCAAGCAGCGGGGAATTAATAAGGGAGGCCAGATTTTCACCCGTGATGTAGTAAATCTCTTTCTGGTCCTCTTTCATGTTTTCAATGTACTGGTCAAGGGTCACATATTTATCACCGGACTTGGTGGATTTGTAACGCAGCAGTGATGCCAGTCGTTCCTTGTTGTCGTAATCCGAGGGGATACCGGCCTTAAGGGCCTGGCCGAACTCCTCGTAGAATTCAATGTATTTTTCATCTTCCATGCCTTCGAGCACGGAAAAAATCTGTTTAACCAGATTCTTGCGGATATTTCTGACCAGGCGGTCTTCCTGCAGAATCTCGCGGCTGACATTAAGATTCAAGTCCGGTGCATCCACAATGCCCTGGACAAAGCCCAGGTACTCGGGCAAAAGCTCCTTGCAGTCATCCATGATGAAAACCCGTTTGCAGTAAAGCTGCATGCCGTGTTTACGTTCCGGCCGGAACATGTCAATGGGGGCTTTGGAGGGAAGATACATAAGCACATCATACTCGGTCACCCCTTCAAACTTTTTGTGAATGATTTCACAGGGGTCATCCCAGTTATG
>JAQYWJ010000257.1 GCA_030145005.1 Desulfobacter sp.
TACGCATTTTCCAACGGCACGGCCGAGGCCGTGGAAACCCTGCTTATATCCGCCGGTATCAGGGATCTGTTCCATGGCGTGGTCAGCGTGGACGATGTCCGTTCATTCAAGCCGGACCCTGGGGTGTATGCCCATTTCTTAAACACCACCGGCACCCATGCCAAAGACGCCTGGATGGTGTCGGGCAATCCCTTTGACATCATCGGAGCAGTGTCCGCCGGTATGCATGCCGCCTGGGTCCGCCGGTCAAAGGAAATAATATTTGACCCCTGGGGCATCGAACCGGACATTATGGTGCCCGGCCTCGGCCGGCTCAAGGAGCACTTGACCTGACCGCCCCCTGTTCACAATCGTTGTTGCATTACGAGGAGAGCCATATACGCAGTTATATTTGAAAAAAGAGAATCGCCGGGTCTTTCACGCCCCAAGAATATATTCCGACATCTCTGTGGATGAAAAATCCGTTGCAAGGGGGATCTCTATCTGCCTTTTTTCCTTTGCCGACAGGTATAAGGCCAGAACCGATTCAACAGACATCATGCCTGATCTTGCATCGGCAATGGGAGATTTTTTGTTAAGAATGGCATCTCTTAAGTCGGCGTATATTCCGGCATGGGGATTTGTCAGGGAGAACAGACCGGAAAGACCCTTTGAACGGATCTCCTTCATAAAGTATTCGAGATTTTTCTTTTTACCGTTAATCCTTATATCAAAATATGGCCTGCCCCGGCGGATCCCCATACGAAAACCGCCCTTTTCACCGAGCAGGTAAAAAGCCGCCTCGTGGTCGCGGGAAGGTGAGTTGGTTGTCCCTTCGATCTGGCACAGCGCGCCGTTGTCAAGTTTGAGTGTCCCAAGGGCAATATCTTCCGCCTCCATGTCATGGAAGCGTTTTCCAAGCATTGCGTTTGCTGCAGTGGCTTGGCCGTTCATAAGCCAGCAGATAAGATCAATGGCGTGAATACACTGGTTCATCAGCACGCCGCCGTCATGTTTCCATGTGCCGCGCCAGGCGGTCTGGTCGTAATATGCCTGATCATGTCCCCAGCGCACAATAACCGAGCCATGACTGATTTTGCCGAACCGCCCGGCAGCAACATCCTTTTGCAGATTCCCGACAACGGGAAAATAACGGAAGATATGCCCCATGGCAATTTGCCTGTTTTTTTGTTCGGAAATATCAAACAGCGCTTTGGCCTGGCTTGCTTTCATACTCATGGGCTTTTCAAGAAGAATATGAGATCCGCTGAACATTGCCGCTTTTGCGATGGCATAGTGCAGTCCTGAAGGCGCCGTTATTGAGGTGATATCAGGTTTTTCCTTTTCAAGCATCTCGTGATAATCCGTATATGTTTTTACGGTATTCTTTATTTGATGCTTTTTTTTGCCCGACAGGTTACAGGAATCAAACAACTTATCGAAAGCCCCAGGGTCTGTGTCTGCCACAGCACAGAGCAAAAGGCCGCTGTTCCTTTTTGTTATGGCCATGATGTGTTTTACGGCAATCCGACCGCATCCGATCAGTGCTACCCGAAGACTTTTCCCCGCCATTTTCTCTCCTTAACGATTCCAGTGAGTATCATGCAGCAGCACTTCACGTACAATCATTTCATTTTTTTTTCATGTCCGTCATAAACCGGCTTAAAGCCTGGACATAGGATTTGGTAGACGCCGTGATGGTGTCTTCATCCTCGGCCTTACCCACCCATATCGGGGCTGTCAGGTTATAGTTAAGTTCATTGCCGTTACCGCTGAGTACAACCAATGCTTCTGCAACCGAAGAGTGGGTCCGTCCGCGGCTGCTGGGCTCGTAAACCACGAGTTTGGGTTTTTTTTCACCAAGCCCCAGGACATCGTCAATGGCGCTGAATACCGCATTGATGGGACCGTTTTTGCCCATGAAGGCCTCGCCTATCTTTTTTTCACCGTCAATGATCAGTTCCACCTGGGCCTGGCGGATATTGGAGTTCGCAAACTTGTTGAATGCGTAATCCACAAACTCGATATGGTCTTTCCCTGTGTACCTGAAATCATCCCCGATCATCCGCAGTTCCTTGTCCCCATATGTAATGTCCCGGGACTTGATCACGGGCATGATATGTTCCCGGACAAAGGGTTTTTCAAATTCGTATCCCAGTTCTTCAAGCCTGGCCGTGACCCCGGTTACTCCGGTCAGCTTGGTGATCTGGTGGGTATTGCCTGTCCAACCGATATCTTCGGGTGAGCAGGGCAGGTAAATATTTTCCCCAATGTCCTTGCCCTTTTTGTCTCCGTCGGAATGGACCCCTGATCCGTGGCGCAGGGCATTGGGCCCGACTCCCGGCGCATTGTAGGGAATGGGAATGCAGCTTTCCCTTTCAATGAACCTTGCCACGGCATTGGTTTTCTCAAGCTTAAAGGACGTAAAGAATTTCCGGTTGTAGGAAGGTTTCAATGAAAGATTCATGATCACCTGTTCCAACGGTGTATTGCCGGCCCTTTCCCCCAGGGAGTACCAGGTGCCTTCCACCTGCCTGACGCCCTGTTTAACAGCTGCAAGGGTATCTGCGACACTGACGCCGAAATCATTGTGGGCGTGAAAACTGAGCATCACCTCATCTGTGCCATCCACAAGCATTTTAAAATACTGGATGGCTTCCTGGATTTCTATTTCAATTCCCTTGGCCACGGTATGGGGGATGTTGATCACGTCTGCGCCTGCCTTAATCGCATGACCATAAATTTTAGAAATATACTCCTGCAGAAAATTATATTCCGGGTTCAGGGACTGCGACAAAGCCAGGATGGTGTTCTGGGCCGAGAATTCCACCCGGCCTTTACCGCCTGTCAATTCCTTTGCATAGGCCACTGCCCGGGAGGCTTTTTCAATTTGCTCATTGGGATCTGCCTTATATGCCCGGATGGATGCTTCGTCGATGTTAAGGGTGAATACGTGGATGGTGGGATTGGGATTATTTTCCAGGGCTTGCCATGTCCGCTTGATATTTTCAAGATCCATGGTGGTCAGTCCGCAGATATGGGGGCCTTCCACTGTATCGGCAATCTGTTTCACCGTGTCGAATTCCAAGGGGGTTGAACTGGGAAATCCAACCTCTATGGTACTGACCCCGGTATCCGCAAGAAACCGGGCAATTCTAAATTTTGAATCCCCTTTAAAGGTTACCCCGCCCTGCTCACCATCCCGCAGGGTGGTGTCAAAGATTTCGACTTCCTGCCTGGCCTCGCCCGGAATCTGAGTCCGGTCCAATACCCATGTTCCGGTTTCATTTTTTTTGATCGCCATGTTCTTCCCCTTTATTATGTTGGATAAAAATAAAAAAGCCGCTATCTGCCCGGCAGGGGCTGATAACGGCTTTTGTT
>JAQYWJ010000258.1 GCA_030145005.1 Desulfobacter sp.
GTTTATGACTTTGTCCCCGGGGAGGCATAAAAATTTGAAAAAACAGTTCAGCAAAATATAAAAATCATGTATATTCAACCTCTTTTTAAAACTAAAAATTCCAGTGGATTATTGTTAAATTATAAATTGATAAATTATAACGGGCTGACTCAGGACACCATCCGGGCGGTTTTGGAACATGGAGTAAAAAATGGCTAAACCAAAAAAAGAATTAACATTGATGGACAAAGTGGTTGGACTTTGCAAACGCAGGGGGTTTGTATATCCGGGATCTGAAATTTATGGCGGGCTTGCCAATTCCTGGGATTTCGGTCCTTTAGGGGTGGAACTGCTTAAAAATTTGAAAGACGCCTGGTGGAAAAAATTTGTCACCGAGCGCATTGATATGGTGGGCCTGGATGCTGCCATCCTCATGAACCCGACCACCTGGGAGGCCTCCGGTCATGTGGGCAGTTTTTCCGATCCGCTGATGGACTGCAAAAAATGTAAATCCCGGGAGCGGGCTGACAAACTTGTGGAAAACTGGCAGCAGGCCAACGGGTCTGATGAACAGCCCGCCAACTGGGCAGGGGAAAAGACCCCGCCCCAGGATATGCTTGATTTTATTAATGCCAAAAATATCGCCTGTCCCCAGTGCGGCAGCCTTGACTGGACCCTGCCCAAGGCCTTTAACCTGATGTTTAAAACCCAGCAGGGTGTGGTTGAAGGCGAAGGAAAGGACGTTTATCTGCGCCCTGAAACCGCCCAGGGTATCTTTGTCAATTTTAAAAATATCCAGACCACCTCACGCAAAAAAATCCCCTTTGGCATTGCCCAGATCGGCAAGGCATTCAGGAACGAAATTACCCCGGGCAACTTTGTATTCAGGACCCGTGAGTTTGAGCAGATGGAAATTGAATATTTCTGTAAACCCGGTACCGATCTTGAATTCCATGACTTTTGGAAAAAATTCTGCATGGATTGGTACTTAGGGTTAGGCGTTACCCCGGACAATCTTAGAATGCGTGACCATGACGATGCGGAATTGTCCCATTACTCCAATGCCACGTCCGATATTGAATACCAGTATCCATTTGGTTGGGGGGAATTGTGCGGCATCGCTTCCCGGACCGACTATGACCTAAGCCAGCACATGGAGTACTCCTCCAAGGATCTGAAGTATTTTGACGAGGCTGCCAAGGAAAAGTATATCCCCTTTGTTATTGAACCTTCGCTCGGGGTCCAGCGCTCCGCTCTGGTCTTTTTGTGCGACGCCTATGAAGAAGAAGAGATTAAAGAGGGCGATACCCGGGTGGTGCTGCATCTTCACAATCAGTTGGCTCCTGTAAAAGTTGCAGTGATGCCCCTGGCCAAAAAAATTGCCGACAACGCAAAGCCTGTCTTTGACACCCTGGTACAGCAACTGGGGCTGAACATGGATTTTGACGTCCAGGGCAGTATCGGTAAGCGCTACCGCCGCCAGGATGAGGCCGGCACCCCCTATTGCGTCACCTTTGATTATGACTCCCTTGACGATAATGCCGTCACTGTCCGGGAGCGGGATTCCATGGATCAGCAGCGTATAAAGATAGATGAACTGGTTCCCTTTTTCCGGGAAAAATTTACCTATTAACTATTGTTTGGACGAAAAGTCACCCATCTGCGCTTTGCATCTGGGCAACTTTTCGTCCAAACACAGGTTTCTGTCCACACACGAACGGAAGATTTTATGACACTGTATTCATACAAAAACATTGTGCCGGACATCCACGACTCCGTTTTTATAGCACCTGGTGCGAAGATTATAGGAGATGTGCAGATTGGCCGGGATTCTTCGGTCTGGTTTCAAACGGTTCTCAGGGGAGATGTCGCTGAAATCCGCATTGGTGAACGCACAAATATTCAGGATCTTTGCATGGGTCATGTGGCCAGGGACACCCCTTTGATAATCGGCAACGGCGTCACCATCGGCCATAACTGCTGTGTCCACGGATGCACCATTGGGGACGGCTGTCTGATCGGCATGGGTGCCGTTCTCTTGAACAAAAGCGTGATCGGGGAAGGCTGCGTTATTGCGGCCGGTGCCCTTGTCCTGGAAAACACAATAATTGAGCCATATTCACTTGTTACAGGGTCGCCGGGCAAGGTAAAAAAAGTTTACGAGAACCGGGAAGAGATTGATCAGATGCTGAAAAAAGCCTCTGATAATTATGTGGGACACGCAAGGGAATTTGGTTCCAACGATCTCTTTTTTGAGATTAAAAAATAGAACGGTAATCCCCTGTCTCGGAAAAGGCAGGGGATTTGTTTTTTCCGCATCCCTTACCGATTTCACTCGATCATCGAGTTTCAGGATGTTATTTTTTCCCTGCCCAATCCTTTTCAAGCCCCATGGCCCGACCCAGCAATTGGGTAAGGAGTATGGCGGGTATGGGGTTTGTTGATCCCGATTTCAAGATAAGGTCCCGGCCGTATTCATATTGCATGTGGCAATAATTGCATGCCGTGCAGATTATATCCGCCCCTTCCTGTTCTGCCGTTTCATATTTTCCCAAAATAAAGTCCCGGGCCAGGGAGCTGTTTTTTTCCAACAGGGGATTGCCGCAGCATTCCAGGCGTTTGGACCAGTTTACGGGTTCTGCCCCGGTCAGTGTGATAATTCGTTCAAATATCGTCGGCGCATTGGGGCGGTCATCGAACCCGGTGATGGTTGAGGGGCGCAGCGCATGACAGCCGTAGCTTGGGGCCACTTTTATCCCGTCAAGGGGATGGGTGATGCTTTGCCGGATAAGGTCTTTATCGACTTCCCGGTCCAGGAAAGTCAGCATGTGATCGACTTTGACGCCCCCGTCATAGAACAGCCCTTCCTTTTTCAATATCCCGTTGACCATGACTTGTTTGTCGGGATCATTTTGAAAATAATGTTCTGCCTGTTTAAGGGATCCGAAACAGCACTTGCACAGGGTCAGTACGGGCAGGTTATGGGCCTGGGCGATGGCCAGGTTCCGTATGGCCAGCAAAAGAAAGGCATCCAGGTTTTTTTCCTTAACCGGGTATCCGCAACAGCCGAAGTCAAGTTCCTCCACCTCAACATTGAGCCGGGATAAAACTGCTTTGGCCGACGTTGGGTGCTGGGGAATGTCAAATCCGGTTCTGCATCCTGAGAATAGCGCGTATTTCATATTCCAAATTCCTGGTGGTATACCATGTTTCTAAGTTGATAAAAAATATCCGTAATCCTGACTCCCTGGGGACAATTTTCCTGGCATTTATAACAAGTCAGGCAATCCCAGACAATGGGGGCATCCTTTGCCAGATCGGTTTGCCCCAGAATAAGAGCATGGATGACCTGGTGGGGTGCTGATCCGAACTCCCGGGT
>JAQYWJ010000259.1 GCA_030145005.1 Desulfobacter sp.
TTTTTTTTAACGTCTATTATTACCCTAATTTTGATGCGTCTTCAAATCAATTAAACAATTTGTAATCACGAAAAATATGTTGGGATCTATATTAGCTTTTTTAAGTATTTTCGCGACTTGACAGTTCTTCTTTTTTTATTGTAGTAGATCAGCTTAAAGTATTGTTTGCACAAACAATTTTATTTTTTCAGGAAGACACTGTTTTTTCCCGGCTTTTATCATAAATTTTTCAATTTCCGGAAGGGATAAACAAAGAAAGGTTTTTATGCAAATATACAAAAAAAACAGGTTTACCCTTAAAAGATTTTTGATCAGCATATCCATTTGGTTTATTATATGCCTGCTCATTCATCTTATCGGGTATGCAGTGGAACATAACAAAGAAAACAAACTTGTAAAATCCGGCATTGCCATATGCAAAGATATCTCCAGTCAGTCCGGACTGCCTTTACTTGAAAGAGAATTTGACCATTTAGGCACCCTTATTGAACAGACAACGAAAAAACCAGGCGTTGTTTTTTCTTCCATCATAGACCATAAAAACAAAATCATTGCGTATTCCGACCAAAACCAATTTTTTACGTTGAACAGGACATATGCACGGCAGGAAGATGGTATTAAATACTGGCGGGTAATTAGTCTTGAGACCCATAATGTCATGAATTTTTTAACCCCCATCACCTTTTCCGACACAAGGGTCGGAGAGGTGTTTATCTCCCTTGCCATACAGAATTTTGACCAGTTTTACCGGATTGTTATGCTCTTTGCGCTATTAAGTTTTCTTTGCATTATTTTATTTTTCGGGGCGGCAAATTACCAGAATGCATTGATATGGATTCGAAAAAAGGATATACCGGCAAATAATATGACGGATACCACAGCAGACGAAGCCGATGATACGGCCCTGTTTACCTGTCCCCTTTGCCGGACGGCAACGCGTTTTTCAGACCGGACCTGTGATGGCAGGATCGAGTCGTTAACTGTTCTTACCCGCTATGGCGACCCCCAAAAAAATATTTTGTTATATGATCTGAATAAATTTGAAGAATTAGGCTGGATTAAACAACGTATCATCACCAAGTGTGCTAAAATTATTTCTGTTCTTTCAGATTAAGGACCATGGAAATTTTAAAACGTCCATGACCCTAACAGCCTGAAACTGCCCGGGTCTTTATATCCAAAGGGCGTCGATTAAGAGAAAGAATCCGGTTAATCACCGGACTCTTTTGCATAACACGATGTAATCACCGGAGAATCCATATGCTGTCCAACAAAAACAAAGAATCTAAACCCGGCACCCTGTCCCTGTTACTTGAATCAAGCCTCTATTCAAGTGTGTCAAGAGTTGCCAGGAGGAATCGATTCTTAAGCCGCAACCGCAACCCTTTAATTATATATGCCATTATCTTTCTTGGTATAGGGATTCTATGTCATATTTCACTTAAAAACGCCCAGGATGCAAGCCGGTATGAAATTTATGAATCAGGGGTGCTGTCTGCAGAAACAATAGCTGAAAAAGTGACGGCACCGTTGCTGGGAAACGATGTGCTTACACTGAATGTGGCTGTGGGAGAACTGGAAAAAAAGCATCGCCCGGTTTTTGTTTCCATCCTTGACCATGACGATAAAATTATAGCCCACAGTGACCCGGATGAAATCGGCAAAAGATATACGGAACCTGCAAATAAAATAGCAATCCGTACTGACAGGACCGTATCCATTGACCGCATGACCATAGAAGGCAAAAGCATTATCTGTTTTTCCAAAGTGCTTGTTTTCTCAACTGTGCCCATTGGAAAGATTCTTTTTGGTATTGATGCCGGACAGCTGGATCAGACCATTGCAGGATATGAACGGCTTATATTCATTATCTGGGGGGTATGTGCCGTCTGTTTTATCGCGGCTGTTTTTCTTACGAATCTATACCTTAAAAACAAGCAGCAAAAAGCGCTTGAAGAAATTGAAAAGACGCGTAAAGTCGGGCCATATCTGCTCACCAAAAAAATTGCCCAGGGCGGCATGGCTGAACTTTATCTTGCCAAATATATAAAAGACGGCGGCTTCAGGCGAACCGTAGCCGTAAAGAAAATTTTGCCCCATTTGATGGAAAATCAGGATTTTGTGGATATGTTCATCCGGGAGGCCCGATTAGCTGCAATTCTCCAGCATCCCAATATTGTCCAGATCTATGATTTAATTAAACTTCACAACGCCCATTTCATGGCCATGGAATATGTCCCTGGAAAAAATCTTGCCGAAATTCTTGCCCACGAGAAAAAAGGTATGGCTGTGGGCATGGCCACATTCATCATTCAGAAAATCAGCCTTGGCCTTTATTATTCGCATACAAAGACCAGTGACGATACCGGGGAACCATTGAATATTGTTCACAGGGATGTCAGTACCCAGAACATGCTGATTTCATTTAAAGGGGAAGTCAAGATAAGCGATTTCGGTATTTCCAAAGCCCGGTCTGAGCCCAGCCTTACCCGGGCAGGTGTGATAAAGGGGAAATTATCGTATCTGTCACCTGAACAGGCCTTGGGAAAAGAGGCAGACCATCAGTCAGACCTCTATGCCCTGGGGATCATCTTTTACGAAATTTTGTCAGGAAAGCGCCTGTATAAATTTGAAAACGAGCTTGAGGCATTGAGCAATCTACCTAAAATGATTATCCCCCCCATTAACACGGTTCGAACGGACATTCCCGATGAACTCAACCAGATTGTCATGAAATGCCTGGAAAAAGATCCTGGACAACGTTACGAGTCCGGCAAAAAAATTTATGATGATCTGGCACAATTCAGAAAAAACCGGAACATCTCGTTTGATGAAACCAACCTGATTGATTTCATGGCAAAGAGGTTTAAATAAAATGGTAAATTATAGCTTTGTTGGAAAAACCGACCGGGGCCTGAAACGTAAAAATAATGAGGATGCCGTTCTGGTCAATGAACAAAACGGTTTCGGCCTTGTGGCTGACGGTATAGGCGGCTCTATAGGCGGTGACATGGCCAGCCGCATATTTGCAGATACGGCCAGGGACGTGTTTGCAAAGGCATGCGCCCTGAATGAATCCACATATACAACCATCCAGCGTGTATTCTTAAATGCCAATGAATCTATTCTGGACTATGCGGGCAGACATCCCGGTTGTGAAGGCATGGGGTGTACAGCTGAGTTATTTGCCATTGAAGAGGATCGTTATGTGCTTGGCCATATTGGTGACAGCCGCACATACAGGATGAGAAACAATGAATTAAAACAGCTGACCAAAGACCACTCCCTGGTTCAGGAGCAGCTTGACC
>JAQYWJ010000038.1 GCA_030145005.1 Desulfobacter sp.
CCACGGTTGATTCTGCCGTGCTTGATGAACTGCACGAACTTGAAGCATCAGGTGTCACCATTCTTGTTTGCGGAACCTGTCTGACCCACCTGGATCTGATGGAGAAAAAAGCCATTGGCCAGACCACTAATATGCTGGATATTGTCACAGCCATGCAGCTGGCCGACAAGGTGATCAATCTATAATTCGTGTTTGAACGCAAAATAACCCACCTGCGGCGTTGCAGAAAAATTTGCAACCCTCACAACCATAAGGTTGCTTAAGGTTACAAATTTTTCTGCGCCTTGAATCTGGCCAACTTTGCGTCCAAACACGGATTTTCGTTTAGGCACTAAATTAGAGGGGGTGAACTACTCGCCCCTAAAGGGGCAGAGCTTCGGGAGTCAGGCTACTTGAGCCTGCTCCTTCTTTTTTGACGCTTCTCAGCTATGTGCACATATTGCTTTTGCTCTATGCGTCTTACCGTTGGCTCCACGTCCTATACCCAAAAAAGAGGTTCCTTTTGGGCAACTCCGTTCCAGAGTCTAAAATTTGGTTGCTATATTACACTATGTATTAACTCTGTGCGTTGTTGTTCGCACGGCGAGTGTGGCCGCAACCTGCACACTCTTAAGAGTGTATACCCAATAGCAGATAAAAAATAAATAGAAAAACTCGCTTGACCCGCCCTTAAAAAGAGCGGGATTGCGCATCGCAACGTTCAATTTTTAGTTACAAAAAATTCGTCAATGATGTGATCGGCTTTTAGTCGGTTGCCGTAGGCCTGGGCACTTTTCTGGGCCGTGAAATCAGATACACGGACCAGATACCAGGTTTTCCCCCCACCGTCCGTGACCTTCATGGTGGTCTCGATCCCCTTTTGGGCAAGGGTTGCCATATAATTGTCGGCATGGGCCTTTTTATGATAAGCAGCCACCTGGATGGTAAACGGTTTTGGAATCACAATTTTTATCTGTTGGGCCGGCTGCTCTGCTGTTTTAAACATGTGGGAAAGCGTGCCCCATACAAAGAAAATCAACCAGACGCCTAAACAGGCAATCATGAGACCCCGCACCCGACCCCACCATTTTTCCCGGGCCTGTATCAGATTTAATACAGCGTGTTTGGCTTTTCCGGTTCTGTCTGCGATAAAAAAGCTACCTCCAACCGCTTTTCTGCCTATTCCGGACATCAGGGCTGATATCCGGCCGGACGTTTGCTGCCCGGCATAGATCTCGTCTTCCGGCCGCCACCCTGCCGGACCATTTTCAAATGCCTGATTACCCAAATTTGTCGGCAGCCCGTCGCCCCCTTGATCCCCGGGCATAAATGTTGTCAGATCAACCCTTTCATCCCCAAGGGTACCCGATCCCGGCTCCGGCATTTCCGGTTCAGGCATATCCAGGCGTTCAGACATCATGTCCCGGATCGTTTCGGCCCGGGTCTTATCCTGTTGTGAGGAATCTTTATTCCCATCTGTCAGATCCAGAAAGGACCGGTACAGACGCCTTGCTGAAAAATCCATCCGGCCCTGGTCCAGAAACACATCCACCAGTATCCGGCAAAGCTCAGGATCTGTATACCAGCTATCTGCCAAAGCCGTCAGTATGGACTGGGTGAATATTCCGGACATACCCTGATCCTGGATACGTTCAAGCCAGAACCGGGCAAGACTTTCGTCCTTGGGATTTTGTGCCAGCCAGGCACTGGCAGCCCCCTGGATTTCCCGGCGCCGGCTGCCCGACGCCAGGTAAAACCGCGCCAGGGAAGAGATGAGCGTGGGCTCTGCCCGCCGCACAACCAGAGGCGATATCCAGGCGCTGTCATAAATCCGAACGGCCCGGATAAACTTTTTTTCAGCCCGGGTGGCAATACCGGAACGCTCCCACAACTGCGCGTCCCGAATCAGTCCCCTTATGCGCCAAAGCCCCACAATATCCATGAATACACCCAATCCCAGGCCGCAAGACAGATACATCAAGGCAATAAATACCGAAGCAGGCATATCCAAAAGCCACCCGGACAACCGGGGAAACAAAATAAACCCTGAAGGCAGAACCATCAGAGTTGTCAGCCAGAACCGGACACTGATATGTCGGACAATACGAACCATCTTAATACCCCCGGCAGGGTTCCTGGCCCTTTTTCAACGCCACACGAATGGTGCCGGCAGGGTCTGCTACCGGCTGTGGCGAATCGGCTTTATCGGCCATATTCTGCCGGGGTACGGCCAGGCATCCCGTGGTCTTTCCCACTATTTCATACCGGATATCCGAAGGAATCAAAAAATCACGTACCGGCTCATTTTTCATGGCCCGGATCATGAAATCCGTCCAGATAGGTACGGCTCCGCGCCCCCCGGTAATCCCTCTGCGATTTTTATCTTTAAGTTTTTTTTTCTTGTCATACCCGGTCCACACGGATACGCAAAGGGACGGGGTAAACCCGGTGAACCAGGCATCATTATAATTGTCCGTGGTGCCGGTTTTCCCGGCGGCCGGGCGCTTAAATCCAAGACGCCGGACCCCCCTGCCCGATCCAAAGTCCACAACGCCTTGCAGCATGTCCACCACCTGGAAAGCTGTTGCCGCATCCAATACCCTGCGATCCTTGACAATATGTTCAAAAAGCACCCGACCCCTTGCATCCTCAACCCGCCAGAATAAAAATGGTTTATGGCAAATACCCAGAGAGGCCAAAGTGGAAAACCCGGCTGCCATATCCATGACGCTGACATCAGACGTACCCAGGGCCAGGGAATATACGGATTTTAACGAACTTTTTACACCACAGGCTTGAGCCACATCCACCATGGCAGCAGGCCCCACATCTGCCACCACCTGGGCCGCAATGGCGTTCACCGAATGGATCAGGGCCTGCTTAAGGATCATGGGCCCCCTGTATCTTTTCTCAAAATTCTGGGGGTACCAGTCAGGCGCCCCTTTAATGGGAATGGCCACAGGCTTGTCCTGGAAAACACTGGCCGGATGCAATTTTCTATCCCTGAAAGCGGCATAGTATAAAAAAGGTTTAAATCCGCTGCCGGCCTGGCGTCTACTGTTCACGGCCCGGTTGAATTCACTGGTATAATAATCCCTGCCGCCCACCATGGCCTTAACCGCTCCGCTGGCGGTATCAATCGCCACCAAGGCAGCCTGGGGTTTTTCTTTCACCCCTTTATCCAGCCCCATGAGTCCATCAAGCCGTGCCATTCCTTCCATTACCACGGTACGGGCATCGGCCTGGAGTCTTGAATCCATGGTAGAATAAACCTTAATACCCCCATGATACACTACATCCTCGCCGTACATTTTTACAAGCTCTTGAATCATGGCATCCAGAAAATAACTGCCGGTACGGGCATCTTTGCGGCCATCGTGCAGTTCCGGACGAAGGGCATCGGTTTTGGCCGCCCCATCCGCAGTGAGAAACCCGGCCGCCACCATGCGGCTTAACACCACCCGCCGCCGGGCAAGGGCCTTATCATAATGTCGGAACGGATTATACTGGGTGGGAGATTTGGGAAGCCCCGCAAGCAGTGCAGCTTCAGCCAGGGTCAAATCCTGGGCGGGTTTATCAAAATACATGCGGGCCGCCCTCTCAATGCCCTGGGCCCCGGCCCCGAAATGGATCTGATTAATGTAGGCCTCAAGGATCTGCTCCTTGGTATTGGCCTGCTCAATCTGAAATGCCACCAGCATCTCCTTGAATTTGCGCTGCCAGGTCTTTTCAAAACTGAAAAACAGATTCTTGGCCAGCTGCTGGGTAATGGTTGAGGCACCCTCAATCCGACCGGGTTCAAACAAGGTGATATACAGGGCTTTAAAGGTACGAAGCTTATTTACACCATGATGTTCAAAAAACCTGTGATCCTCGGTGGCTACAATGGCATTGAGAAAATCCGGGGACACCATGTCCAGGGAAACGGATGTCTTTTCTCCGAGGGCAATGAGTACCTGGCCGTCTGCGGCATAGATCAGACTCTGGGGGGTTTCAATAATACGGCTTAAAGGCGAGGGCAATTTGGGCAGGTCCCGGGAAATATGAAAAACCATCAGGCAGCCTGCCGCAGCCATGATACCAACGGCAAGAAGCCCTGTATAGAACAGCAGCCGCACCAGGGAGACCAGCCATGAAAACAGTCGCATCAACCTTCTCCCCTCAGCACCAGGGTCAATTGCCAGACCGCCCATTCCCGGGCTTTGACCTCCACCACCCGGGATTCGCCCAGGTGCCGGAATTCAAATCCCAGACAGATAAAACCGTCCTGGGCGGAATTGCCCACCCCCACCCGATCAAGAAAGCCTTTTTCAGATAAAAGATCTTCCGTATTTAGAATCAGATCGGATCTCATGTCCCCAGGCAGCCTTGAGACGGCTGTAAAGAAAAGGGATGCCGGATAAATTCTGCCAAAAAAGTCAGGGGCATTATCCAGGGATCCCGGGATTACGGCGCGACGGCCCTTGTTGCCCAGGGCCTGGACATCCAGGTCCACCTGCTGGACAACCCGGTTCCGGGTATCAATGAAAAAAATCTTCATGCCGCCCATGCGGCCTTCACAGAAAATCCGGTCGGTTGCACCGCCGTTGAGCAGCCACACCAGACGCACCGGATCCACCACATTCCTGCGGCGGTAGGGGGGTAAAGACAGATACAACGCCCTGAAACGCTCCTTGTCCAGTTTGGCCCACTCCCCAGGCCCGAGCTTAGACGCCAAGTCTGCAAAGGAATCCGCCGTACGTACTGTTCGTCCGGCGTTTTCACGCGCAAGTGCCATCTGATCCAGGGATTGCAACGCATTGACCATGTGCCGTCCCGCGTCCCAGATGGCACCGTTTTCAGGGCGGGTGTCATTGGTGAAAGAAAGATAATTCCCCACCAGACGTTCGCACCAGTCAAAACGGAATTCAGATACAACAATAATACAGGTGACCGAAAAAATGGCCAAATTTAAAACCGAGCAGATCCGTTTGAACCACTCTCCCGGGGTCCCCGGCTCATGCCAGTTTTGCGCACGCAGATTCATCAATTACCAAACAGGTTCTTACGCTTTGCCCGCAGCCTTCATTGAATCGTTGAACACAGCATACATCTGTTCATGTTCAGACAAGGCCACGGCCAAAACATTATTCACCAGGGAGGCGTCTTCCTGCTCAAGATCCTGGGATTTTATCACATAATTTGCGCTCAGATCCAGGGCAGTCATGGCATTACCGGTCTCAAAACCCGGGCCGAGCCGGACAAGACAGATCTTGCGGCGAAGGAACATATCCATATTATTCATGTAGTCAGCCAGGGCCTTGTCAGTATCAAAGGCTTCATCTATTACCACCAGCGGGTAAACATAATATTCAAGATTTTTCAATGCTTGGGCCGGTGTTTCAGGCACATGGGCCTTCAACCCCGCATGTTTCAGCCCAGCCATAATCCGGTTGCGGCCAAGACTCGGTGCGATGCAGACCAGCGCCTGTTGCAATCCGCCGGCCTGAAGCTTGGACGTATCCGGGCCCATGCCGGCTGTGTTCTGCTCAAAACCGGCCCCCCCGGGGGGGCCGGCCGATGCTTTGACGGGGACAGAGGTCCCGCATTTGGGACATTTGAATGAAAAATCCTTGTCTTTGGGTATCTTATCATCAGGCAGGTTTGCATTACTGCCGCATGTTGGGCAAGCAATCTTCATATAAAGTCATCCTCCTCTCCCCCATAACCGCGGTCAATCTCAAGGGACTGAATGCCACTGGTGGATTCACCCCTGGCACTCTTGATCCGGTCAAGCCCCCTGCCCACAATATCCTTGCGTGACGCATAGGCCGTGGCCGTATTTTCGTCTATCTTTCCCTCTTCATACAAATTTACAATAAACTCGTCAAAGGAAATCATGCCCTGGGGTTTACCGGCAACAATAATATCATTAAAGGTCTTGCCTTCGGACTCGCCGTTTAAAATGGTATCCTTGACCCGCAGGTTGGTGGCCATAATTTCAAAGGCGGCCACGCGCCCCCCGCCTACCTTAGGTAAAAGCCGCTGGGCCACCACCCACCGCACAGTGTCGGCCAGGCGAATGCGAACTTGCGTTTCCTCTTCCGTGGAAAACATACCCAGCAGGCGGTTGATGGTCTGTCCGGCATCCACGGTGTGCAGGGTGGAGACCACCAGATGGCCGGTTTCGGCAGCGGCCAGACCGATTTCAACCGTTTCCCGGTCACGCATTTCGCCCACCAGAATGACCTTGGGAGCCTGGCGCAAGGCGGCCCGCAGGCCCGAAGCAAAGGTGTCGAAATCCATCCCCAGCTCCCGCTGGTTAAAGGTGGATCGTTTCTGGGTATGCTGGTATTCTATGGGATCTTCCAGGGTAATCACATGCACGGATTTGGTCTCGTTGATCTTGTCTAAAAGCGCGGCAAGTGAGGTGGATTTACCGGAACCTGTGGAACCTGTAACAAAGATGATGCCGTTCTTCTCCTCGGCCATTTTATGAAAACTTGCCGGCAAATTGAGTTTCTCAATGGAGGGGATGGTGGTTTCAAGCTTTCTTAATACAATGGCGTATTTGCCTGACCTGGAAAAGATGTTAACCCTGAATCTTGCCTTGGTACTCAGCTGGTAGGATAAATCACAGCTGCCTTCCCGCAGCAGGGTTTCAAGCTGTTTTCTATCATTATTAATAAGATTGAGGGCCAGAACCTCGGTTTGAAACGGCGTCAGGATACTGAATCCCGGCCCCAGATCAACGGCCGTAAGCCGGCCTGAGCTCTCCACCTGGAGGGGTTTTCCCGGCGTAATATTCAGGTCCGACACATTATCGTGGGAATCCAGCATTTTGGTAAGGATATAATCAAGCTGCTGTTTTTTCATGCCTTACTCCTGTTATTGAACAGAGCCGGCTATCACGCTTCTGTGAAATCCGCAGGCGGATGTTTAAGAAACGGCCGGAACAATGATTTGTTATTTGCCTTTGCATAGGCATCCTCGGGACTGATCTTCCCCTGTTGATACAGCACCATGATGGCATCGTCCAGAAGCTGCATCCCGAACTGCTTGCCGGTCTGGATCATGGAAGGGATCTGATGGGTTTTGGAATCACGGATAAGATTTCTGACCGCAGGGGTTGCCACAAGGATTTCCATTGCGGCACACCGGCCCTTTTTGTCAATCCGTTTAAACAGCACCTGGGCCACTATGGCACGAAGGCCGTCTGCAAGCGTGGATCGAATCTGAGCCTGTTCGGTGCTGGGAAAAACTTCAACAAGCCTGTCCACGGTTTTGTGGGCACTTGATGTATGCAGGGTACCAAATACCAGGTGACCGGTGGAAGCTGCTTCAACAGCCAGAGAAATGGTTTCAAGATCCCGAAGCTCGCCCACCAGGATAATATCCGGGTCCTCACGCAGGGCGCCGCGAAGCGCAGAGGAAAACGTTTTGGTATGGGTCCCCACTTCTCTGTGGTTCACAATACAGCCCTGGCTTTTGTGAACAAACTCGATGGGGTCTTCCACGGTAATAATATGGTCTTTTCTATTTCTGTTGGCCTGGTCAATGACCGCAGCCAGGGTGGTTGATTTACCGGAACCGGTGGGTCCTGTCACCAGCACAAGCCCCCTGGGCAGGTCTGCCAGTTTTGAAATTACCGCCGGTAACCCCAGCGCTTCGGCAGTCAGGATATTCGATGGGATTTCGCGAAATACTGCGGCTATGCCGTTTTTCTGCATGAAATAATTGGCTCTGTAACGGGCAAGGCCGGGAATTTCATACCCGAAGTCAACATCCCCGGTCTCCTCAAATTCCTTAATTTTTTCCTGGGAGGTGATCTCATAAAGCATGCCGCGCAGCTTATCATTGGTCAGCTTATCGTATTTAATTCGTTCAATATCGCCGTGAAGTCTTAAAGCTGGCTGTTGCCCCGCAGTCAGGTGCAAGTCGGACGCCCCCTGGTCATGCATAAGCTTGAAAAACGCATCAATTTCAGCCATTTTTTCCCCTCTTATTTTGTTGTTTTCCCCTTGACGGAGAATGTTGGAAACGCCTATCCGCAACGCAACACAGCCCTGTATGATAAGGGTGTATCGCCAAAAGCGTCATATGGAATTTAAAATACCTTATTGAATTACTTCTATATTTAGTTTTCGGTTGAGCCTGGACGTTGATAGGCCAGGTCAGCCCATAGCTGTTATTTGAAAGGAATCATGCCCGACGGATAAATTTCAGGCCCGTGTCTGATTCGTCGGCCGCTTTGTTTTCTTCTTTGGTCATCTCAAGCAATTTTGAGTGCGATTCAAGCACCGAACTGATCTGCATTTCAAGCTGGATACGCTGGCGTTTAAGTTCCGTAATATCGCTATGTAACTGGGAAAGACGTTTATGGGCCTGGTTCAAAATTTTTTCAGCCTCAACTTCTGCGTTGGCAATTCTTACCTGGGCCGATTTTTCCGCATTATCCTTCATCTGATCCAGTACTTTCTGGGACTGAATCATGGCATTTTTCATTGATTCTTCGCGTTTTCTATACCCTTGGTTTTCCAAATTCAGCCGGCGATTTTCCTGCCTGAAATTTTCCAGGGCAGTTTCCTGGGATTCAAGTTCCCTTGCCACTTCTTCAAGAAAGGCATCCACTTCCTGTACATCAAACCCTCTGAAACGGGTGGAAAATTCTTTTTGTTTGATCACCAGCGGCGTAACACCCATGACGAAACTCCCTTTATGGTTATCACATCGAACGGGACAGGCCGATGAGGGTCTTTACAAGAAAATTCTGAAGAAAAATAATAACTAAAAATACAACAATTGGGGACATGTCCATACCGCCGAAGGTCACGGGAAGATGTTTGCGGATTTGGTAAAACACCGGTTCCGTTGCCTTGCGAAGGAACCGGACTATTGGGTTGTACGGATCCGGATTCACCCAGGACAGCACGGCCGAGGCAATAACGATCCACAGATAAATATTTAAAGCATAGTCAAGAACAATGGCAACAGCCATAAAGAAATTGGACAATATCAGCATTCCACATCACCCTGGTTCAGGTTATTTTATAAGTATTTTTATATGAAAGTCTGTGTAACCGACACAGATCTTTTAACTTTCGTTGTGAGCTGAACCACGGTGAAAAACCAGGTCAGCCCTTGGCTGTTTTTATGAAACTTTGTTACCCTGGAACGATTGAAAAGTCAAGTTTTTTTGACTTTTTCTCTACATTATCGCAGCTTAGGGACTCGGAAAAAATACGGCTCAGCTAATTTTAAGAAATTTTACACATTAAAGATCAGACCCGTATCGTTCCATAAAACGAAATTCTCCTTCCCAAAAAACGGCGTGTCTGGTAAAAAACAATGATCGTTTAATCTGATCCCGAACCTTAGATATTTACCTTTAAAGAAAGAATACGTTTAAATCATTTTGAAACAATTAATAAGCTTCATAAAAACATTTTTTGCCGGAAAACCTCAAAAACAAGATGCCGGCACCACTATTGCGGAAACCCGGATACCCGAACCGGCTACAGAGCCCCCTGACGGGGAAGCCGGGACGGTTAAGACCCCCCGTCCAAACTTCAGAAAACCGCGCTGGACCATAGAAAAGTTCCAGGTCGAAACCCAGGAGGGAAAGACCCGATTCCATGACTTTAAGCTTACCACAGGGCTGATGCATGCCATCTGTGACCTTAATTTTAAATACTGCACAGATATCCAGGCCCGGCTTCTCCCCCACACCCTTGACGGTCGGGATGCTACGGCCAAGGCCCAGACCGGAACAGGCAAAAGCGCCACCTTTATAATTACCTTGATTAATCGGTTTGTCCGCACATCCGTCAAGCGGGAAAAAAAGTATCCCCGGGCCCTGATCCTTGCCCCCACAAGGGAACTGGTTTACCAGATTGAGAAGGACTTCAAGGGACTTGCCAAATATTCCCATCTTCGGATTGTCCCGGTTTTTGGCGGCACAGATTATCACAAACAGCAGACCCTCCTCACGGACAAACCCGTGGACGTCATAGCAGCAACCCCGGGACGCCTTCTGGACTTTATCTCAAAAAAACTGATTGATCTGTCCAGGGTGGAGATTATTGTCATTGACGAGGCGGACCGAATGCTGGACATGGGATTTATCCCGGATGTCCGCCGTCTGATTTACATGACACCCCACAAGGACAAGCGCCAGACCCTGTTTTTTTCGGCCACCCTCACAGACGATGTGCTCCGCTTGGCCGAGTCCTGGACCCGGGATGCCGTGCGCATTGAAATTGACCCGGAACAGGCGGCTGCGGACACCATCACCCAGATTATCTATCTGACCACGGAAGAGGATAAATTTAAAAATGTCTGCAACCTTTTAATCAGTGAAAAACTTGAGCGGGTTATCATATTTGTCAACCGCAAGGATACGGCCCGGTATCTGTCGGAAAAATTATCCAGGTACGGCCTGAACGCAGGGGTCCTGTCCGGGGACGTGGCCCAGGAAAAGCGGTTTAAGGTGCTCAACCAGTTTAAAGCTGGGGATATCAATGTCCTGGTGGCAACGGATGTGGCAGCCCGGGGACTTCACATTGAAAACATCAGCCATGTAATCAACTATGACCTACCCCTGGAACCCGAGCATTACATCCATCGAATCGGACGCACCGGCAGGGCCGGCGCCACCGGCACCTCAGTAAGTTTTGCCGATGAAATGAGTTCGTTTCAAATTCCGAAAATTGAAGAGGTACTTGGCCACAAGGTCAGCTGCGAATATCCGACAGCGGCCCTGGAGGCGGATCTGCCGGCACCGGCCCCACGTCCTTCAAAAAAAACGTTTAAAGAAAATAGAACAAAAGGTGCTGATAAAGGTAAAAAGCCTTACAGGAAACGAAGAAGACCCACCAAAACAGCGGCACCCAAAAAAACATGACCTGGTTGGTCCCGGTTGACACCCAACCATCTTCAATGTAAAAATAACCGAAGTAATTAATTATAGTGTCTGTCCATAAACAAGGAGTAACACCAATATATGTTTGGTCTAGGAATGCCGGAAATCTTACTGATTCTGGCCATAGCCCTTATCGTCATAGGCCCGCAGAAACTGCCGGAAGTGGCAAAAATGCTTGGCAAAGCCATGGGGGAATTCAAGCGATCTGCCCAGGATCTGAAAGATTCCATTGATATAGAAACCACGGTAAAAGAAGCCAATCCGAAGCCTGTTAAAAAAAAACTCAAGGATGTTGTTAAGGATATAGGTACGGAAGATCCCAAACCACAGCAGGCGTCTGATAAACCGGAGACCTCGGACAAGGCGGATGACCTGAAAGCCAAGGCCCCTCCGGAACCGGCACAGGACAGCCCGGATGCAGACCCTCCGTCCCCGGCTTCGCCCGAAACAGAAACAGCCACCCCTAAAGAATAAACCCATCAGGTATCTGACATGAGCGACCAGGAAAAAAGAAGTCCTTTTACCGAGCATCTGGGCGAATTGCGGGACCGCCTGATTCACGCCTTTATTGCCGTGGGTGTGGGGTTTGTTGTGGCCTATTTTTTCAAAGAACAACTCTTTGACATTCTGACCGCCCCCCTGGTCACCGCCATGGCAAAAAGCGGCAATGCAAAACTCATCTTTACAGGATTGCCCGAAGCCTTTTTCACCTATCTTAAAGTGGCGCTGCTGGCAGGCATTATCCTTGCCACCCCGGTACTGTTTTATGAATTCTGGATGTTTGTCTCTCCGGGGCTGTACCGTGAAGAAAAAAAATATATGCTGCCCATCATCATTCTATCGCTTATTTTCTTTATTGCCGGTGCCTCATTCGGGTATTTTATTGTTTTTCCATACGGGTTCCAGTTTTTTCTAGGCTTCACCACGGAAACCATCCAGGCAATGCCGTCCATGAAGGAGTACCTTTCCTTTGCATCTAAAATGCTTCTGGCCTTTGGATTTGTTTTTGAGCTGCCCCTTGTCCTGACCTTTCTATCCCGCATGGGCCTGGTGACCCCCGCCTTTTTAAAGAAAAACAGAAAATATGCCCTGCTTGTGTTTTTTGTGGGCGCAGCAATGATCACCCCCCCGGATGTGGTTACCCAGATTATGATGGCCATGCCGCTGATTATTCTATATGAAGTCGGAATTCTCGGTGCCAGTGCTTTTTCCCGAAAATCTTCGGTTCAGGAAGAAGAAGGAAATGATGACGAGAATGACGAGGAATCGTTTTCCCAAGAGCCCGAAGACGAGACCAAGACAGAAAACGATTCAGACCCAGAAGATGAAAAAGAGAAATATTGACTTTACCCGAAGCTTGGGTGTAAAAAGTGGAAATGATTTATAAGGATATAATTGGCTGTACAGCCGTTAAAAGCACTATAGTTTTAACTTTTAAAGGAGAAAAGAGGTTATGAGCAAGAAATTATTCACCCTCCTGTTGGCTGCAGGAATTGCTGTAATTTTCACTGCCTCCGGAATTCAAGCAGGGACCGAGGCAGACGACGTCATTACAATGAAAAGCGAACTTTTAGATGCCAAGCGCAAAAAAGGGCCGGATGCAAAAAAACCATGTAAACTGGTTGAATTCACCCATAAAAAACATCATGAAGAGTACAAAATTTCCTGCGGCGACTGCCATCACGACAAAGACGGCAAACCCCTTGCCGATCTTAAAGCAGGCGATAATGTCCAAAAATGTGAAGAGTGCCATACCGGCGTCAAAGCCAAAAAAGCAGACAAAACTTTCCAGGGCAAATATAAGAAAAAACCCATTGACATCATGCACCTTGAATCAGCAATCCATGAAAACTGCATTGGCTGTCACAAGGACCAGGGCCTGAAAGTCGGCACCAAATGCAACGACTGCCATAAAAAAATGTAATTATTCCGGGTAGCGCTTAATTTACTAACCGCTTACCAGCATATATTTAGAAGGGGGAGACTGAATGGTCTCCCCCTTCTTGCGTTTCACACTACCAGGTAATGTCATTTCCGTCTTTTTAATAGGGTTGTGATTATTCTAAATACCCCGGATATCAATAACTAAAACATCACCCGACACACCCCAAACTTGGATCCTGGACCACAATGGTGCGCTTCCGGCGTTTCTTTTTCACCTGGCACATCAGGGTTTTATACACGGGAAA
>JAQYWJ010000039.1 GCA_030145005.1 Desulfobacter sp.
TATTAAATTACTTTCATATTTTGTTGTGGGTTGGTCCAGGTATTGATAGACCAAGTCAACCCATGGCTGTTATAATGAATTATCAAACCAAAACCAACAGCTAAAGGTTGAACGTATATGCCATATACCCCTGAAGATGTTATGATGCTGGCCGCATATGTTCTATTGGCGCTGGTGTGTTCGTTCCTCTGTTCCGTTGCTGAGGCGGTATTGTTAAGCATCACGCCTTCTTACATTGAAGGATTGGAGGAGCGAAACCCAAAACATGCGGCACTTTTGCGCAAACTGAAAAAGGACAAAGTGGATCAGTCCCTTTCCGCCATTTTGACTTTGAACACCATTGCCCATACAGTGGGCGCCATCGGCGCAGGCGCCAAAGCCACCCTGGTGTTCGGCAACGCCTGGTTCGGTCTCTTCTCAGCTATCATGACACTGATGATTCTCTTTATTTCCGAGATCGTTCCCAAAACCATCGGAGCGGTTTACTGGTCCATCCTTGAGGTTCCAACCGCGCGGTTTGTTCAATCGCTGATTGTGATTCTCTATCCCGTGGTCTGGGTTTCCGAAAAACTAACAGCCTTCATTTCCCGTAGAAAGATTATCAATAGTTCCAGCAGAGATGAGCTGATCGCCATGGCCTCCCTGGGGGTCAAAACCGGCCAGATTCACAGTAAAGAGTCTATAGTCATAAGGAATCTTCTTAGATTCGAATCACTGAAACCATCGGATATAATGACCCCGAGAACCGTAATTTTTGCTCTGCCTGAAGACATGAAAATCAGAGATGCATGGCCTATCATCAGCCGAAAACCCTTTTCACGAATTCCCCTATATACACATAGCGTGGACAGCATCACCGGATTTATTCTCAAGAATGACGTATTGATCCGCTCGACACAGAATTACGGAGCCCCCCAAATTCAAGGCAAAAAAGAGAACGATGAAATCCAAATACCGATATCTGCAAAATATTCCGAGAACGACAATTCATTATTGTCAACCGAAGAACCTCTGAGCGTTTTAAAACGGGAGATACTCGTTGTTCCGGAATCCATATCCATGACGTCTCTTTTTGAACAATCCTTAAAGAATCGCCACCATATTACCATTGTCGTAAATGAGCATGGTGGCACCGAAGGCTTGGTGACCCTGGAAGATTTGATCGAAAGTATTCTCGGCATGGAGATTGTCGATGAGACCGACTACGTGGAGGATATGCGCATCCTGGCGAGAAAACGATGGGTCAAACGTGCCAGAAAAATGGGGATCAAAGACTCCTCGATCTAATGGGTAAAATACATACAATTGCCCTGAAAAAATCAGATATTTATCTTGACCACATATATATGAAATGATATAGAGAATGGTTTTATTGTCTTAAGCTGGACAATAAGCATAACTATTTTATCCTTGCTCCGGGTCATATACTAAGGTTGATCCGGGGCTTTATAGCCACAAGGAGGAAAAATGAAGAAGTACGAAACCGTATTTATTTCTGATCCGGACATGTCGGAACAGGCCCGTGAAGAGTTGCTCGAACGAGTCAAAGGTATCATTGACAGGGAAAAAGGTATTCTTCTGAACGTTGATGAATGGGGCTTAAAAAAATTGTCCTATGAGATCAAAAAGAAACTGCGCGGGTACTATGTATGCCTGACCTACGGCGGAACCGGAGAGCTTGTCACAGAGCTTGAAAGAAATTTCCGATTAAGTGACCTTATCATGAAGTTTATGACTATCCTTATCACGGAACACGTCACCGAAGAATCTCTTAAACAAGAAGCTGAAGAGGCCAAAGAAGCAGCCCAGCAAACTGAAGAAGCTGCCCAGGAAGAAGAAGCTGCGCCCCAGAAAGCAGAAGAAGAAAAAGATCAAGGGCCCACGGAAGAAAAAAATGATAAGGCTGAAGAGAATACAGATGATCAGGATGATGCGCAAGAGACCGAATCTGAAAAGACATCTGAACCTGCCGAAGAATCCAAGGAATAATTCAAGTACAAAGGAGATCAAGTATGTATAAAGGTCATAGAGGCGGCGGAAAAAACAGATTCTATCAGCGCCGGAAAATCTGCAGGTTCTGCGTGGACAGCAACATGGAACTTGACTATAAAAATCCCAAAGCACTCAAACAGTTCATTACTGAACGGGGCAAAATTATTCCCCGCCGTATCACAGGGACCTGTGCCAAACACCAGCGCAAGCTGACAGTGGCCATCAAGCAGGCCCGGCAGATTGCACTTCTGCCCTTTGTGGGTCGCCCCTTAAATTAAAACAAAAAAGGTTTTCACAGGTTTTTGGGATATGCCGTTATCCATCACACACCCGGTTTTCATCAGGGAGACTTTGACAGGCATTATTTTCTGTCTGTTAATTTATGGTGTGGTGTTTGCATTTCCCCTGCTTGGTGTATTTGTTCTTCTGTTTCTGCCCCTGCCGGTTCTTTTTTACCGTCTTAAAATTGGCAGAAACAGCGGGGCTCTGATTGCAGGGGCAAGCTTTTTTATACTCGTGCTCATGGCCAAAGGCGTGGCTTTTGACACACTTTACTTTGGACTGCTTCTGGCAACCGGTATGGTTTTAGGAGAATGCCTTGAGCGGCATATGAGTATTCAAAAAACCATGGGATTGGCCTCTCTAATAGCGGCAGGCGCTGTCTTTGCAACGCTTATGGTTTACACCATCAGCCAGGGACGGACATTATCCGCCCTAATGACGGATTACATGAATCAGTCTTTGAGTATTGCCAGGCAGCTCTCTCCTGAAATCGGAATGGATCAGGACATGACCCAAAAGCTGATATCATCCATGATGATTGTCATGCCGGGCATGTTCATGGTTTCTTTTGTGACAACCCTATGGTTAAACATCCTGATTATCAGAAAGCTTCTAAAACATAAGGGCATCACTATTAAAAGCATTGAACACTTAAATCTTTATAAATCGCCGGACATGCTGGTCTGGGCATTTATCGGATGTGCAATGGCTTTGATGATTCCCTCTGATCCTGTGAAAATCTTTGGCATCAATTGCCTGATTGTTTTAATGCTTGTTTATTTTTTTCAAGGAATTGCAGTTGTCTCCTTTTTTTTTCAGCAAAAAAACACACCCATGGCTCTGAAAGGATTTTGTTATTTTCTCATTGCCGTACAGGTGTACGTTTTAATCCTTGTCATTGGTCTTGGTTTTTTTGACAACTGGATTGATTTCAGGAAACTTTCTGCATCACGAAAATAAAATATATATGCCGGACCGTAAAACAGCGGCCGGATTGGAGGTTTACAATGAAAGTAATATTAAAGGAAACCATCGACACTTTGGGTATCGCAGGTACCGAGTGCAAGGTGGCGGAAGGCTATGGACGCAATTATCTGCTGCCCCAGGGTAAAGCGGTTCTTGCCACCCCTGCCAATCGCAAGGTTATGGAACAGACCCGGGCTAAACTTGAACTTCAGATTGCCAAAGAAAGAAAGATTGCCGAAGAGATGGCAGCAAAAGTCAAAAAAGTTGCGATCACAATCAAGGCCAAGGTCCGCGAAGAAATTCATCTTTACGGTTCTGTAACCTCCCATGACATCAAAGAGGCTCTGGATGCACAGAATGTTGAAGTTGAACGACGCTCCATTCTGCTTGCAGAACCTATCAAGGAAACCGGTGAATACAAGGTACCCATCCGTTTATATAAAAATGTTGAACCGGAAATCACCGTGACGGTTGTAGCAGAAGAGAAACAGTAAAAATAGTTCCGACACATGCCTGCAGACCTTTAGAATCCAAGGGTCTGCAGGCATTTTTTAAAGGTCAGTGATGGCAAAAAAAGAATCCGTTAAATCAGACCACCTGCTTAACCGCACCCCACCCCATGATACAGATGCCGAGGCCTCACTTCTGTCCGCCATCTTTATCAATAATGACAGCCTGTTTGACATTATTGAAATCCTCAAACCCGATGATTTTTATAAAGGGGCGCACAAAAAGATCTTCAGGGCCATCACAGAACTTTCCCAAAAAGAGGAACCAGCTGACCTTGTGACCGTTGCCAACCAACTTAATGAAAAAGATGAATTAGAAGGGGTTGGCGGACCGGCTTTTCTTGCTGCCATTTCCGATGCAGCACCGGTGGCGGTCAATGCCGTGCATTATGCCAGAATCGTCCGTGAAAAAGCCACGCTGCGTGAGCTTATCAATGCATGCTCCGGAACCATTGAACGCTGCCTTGAAGACAAAGGGGATTTTAAAGACATTCTTGATGAGTCCCAGGCATCAGTTCTAAAAATTGCCGACCGTCAATCCGGGAGTCCTTTTAAGCCCCTGTCAGAGCTCATCAACCTGAACATTGACCAATTAGAAGAGCTGCAGGGCAAAGAGGGCGGACTTGCAGGGCTTTCAACCGGATATCCAAGGCTTGACAGAATCACATCCGGGCTGCAGGGTTCGGACCTTATTATTCTGGCTGCCCGCCCCTCCATGGGAAAAACCGCCCTTGCCCTGAACATTGCCAGAAATGTCGCGTTTCACTACCGCAAACCCGTGGCTGTATTTTCCCTTGAAATGTCCAAAGAACAATTATCCATGCGGCTGTTAACATCCGAAGCACGGGTGGATGCCAACCGGCTGCGCAGTGGGGTCTTCAGCCCCGAAGACTGGCAGAATTTTACGGATGCTGCAGGCGTTCTCAATGAGATTCCCATTTTCATTGATGATACGGCGTCCATATCGGTTATGGACCTTCGGGCCAAAGCCAGAAAACTGTTCCAGATAAATAAAGACATCGGCCTTGTGGTCATTGATTACCTGCAGTTAATGAAATCATCCATCCACTCTGACCGAAGGGATCTTGAGATTGCCGATATTTCAAGGGCTTTAAAATCCCTTGCCAAAGAACTTAAGGTTCCGGTTCTCGCATTATCCCAGCTCAACCGTGCCCTTGAACAGCGCTCGGACAAACGGCCCATGATGTCTGATTTGCGCGAATCAGGCGCCATTGAACAGGATGCGGATATTATCTCATTTATTTACCGGGACGAAGTCTACAATAAAGAGCCGGATAATCCCAAAAAAGGTACGGCAGAGATCATTGTTGCCAAAAACCGTAACGGCAGCATTGGTACCGCACATATGGTATTCAACGGCCAGTACACCCGGTTCGAGGAACTGGCCCCCGAAGCTTATCAAGGTTTTAAATGAAACGAATTGTCTACGGCACCCTTGACGGGCTGAACAAAGCCCAGATCAACCGGATCGAAAATCTTTACAATATCAAATCACCGCCGGAATATATCCTTTCCCGACAGGCCGCCATTGAGATTGTTGGCATCAGCCGGGATATTCGCCGTCAGGTCGGCCTTCTTCTGGATCGAAACGGAAAAATCATCTGTGTCATTGCAGGAGAACCTCACCGCATCGTTATTCCGGTAACACCGGATTTCCAGCCCGGCCCAGGCCGACTTAAGGGGCTGCGCTGCATTCATACGCATTTGTCTCACGAGACCTTGACACGGGATGATCTCACCGACCTTGCCCTTCTGCGCCTGGATTATATCACTGCCATCTGCCTGAATGTCGATGGAACTCCTGGCCCTGTATACTCCGCGCATATTCTGCCCGATCCCGAATCAGATCCTTACAGAGTCCTTCCCGGCACAACCCTTGACCATCTGGATATAGACTGCCAGACTCAAATTCTTGAGCTTGAATCAGAACTTTCCCGGCACAACCGCCGGCACAGCCCGGAAAGCGGCCGGGAGAATGCCTTTTTGATTAATGCGGCAACGCAAGATATCAGTTCTGCACACGTTTCAATGGATGAGCTCAAGGAATTGTGCAAAACAAGCCGGATCAACGTAGTGGGCACGGCCATCCAGCAAAGAAAAAAAATTGACCCTAAATTTGTAGTGGGCAAAGGCAAATTATCTGAACTGATTATCAAGGCCATCCAGAATTATGCAACAATGCTTGTCTTTGACCGGGAACTTAGCCCCTCCCAGATACGTTCCATCACCGATTTTGTGGAGATGAAGGTCATTGACCGCACCCAGCTTATACTGGATATTTTTGCCAAACAGGCCAAATCCAGTGAAGGTAAATACCAGGTGGAACTGGCCCAGCTTGAATATATGCTGCCCCGCCTGATCACAAAAAATACGGCCATGTCCAGGCTGACAGGCGGAATTGGCGGCAGAGGCCCCGGAGAAACCAAGCTTGAGGTGAACCGCCGTCGTGCCCGGGAGCGTATCACTCGACTGAAAAAAGAAATTAAAAAAATTCGCAAACAGCGCACCCAGCAAAAAGCAAGGCGAAAAAGAAGGGCGCTACCGGTCATCTCCATTGTGGGGTATACCAATGCCGGCAAGTCAACATTGCTCAATACCTTGACCCAAAGCAACATTATCGCCGCAAACCGGCTGTTTGCCACCCTGGACCCCTCCTCACGAAGGCTGAGGTTCCCCCGGGATAAGGAAGTTATCATCACAGATACCGTGGGCTTTATCCAGAACCTGCCAAAGGAGCTTTTAGAAGCATTTCATGCCACTTTGGAGGAACTTGAGCAGGCAGATGTTATTCTCCATGTTATTGACATTTCAAACCCCAGGTACATGCAGCAAAAAGAGACCGTGGACCAGTTGCTGAAATCTTTGAACCTGAATAAAATCCCCACACTGTATGTATTCAATAAAATGGACCTGGCTGATTTGAATAATTTTGATTCACCCTGGCTTTTAAACCAGGGAATTCTGGTTTCAGCACGTAAAAAATCAAGCCTTACCCCACTGGTGGAAAAACTTGAAGCCATGGTATAATGCTCATGATCAATTTTTACCAAAACCTGGTTGAAAAAAAGAAACGTATACTTTAACATATTTAAGGGACGAGGAAAAAATATCACAGATTTTGTGCCGAGTCCCTAATATAAAAAACACTTGCCTTGGAATTTCATATGGAAATACAATTAGACCGGTTAATGGAAGAAGAAAATATTAAAGAAGACTCAATGGACACTCCGGATTGCTTTGGGGAGTTTGATAAAAACTGCCGGCTCTGTTTTGATTATTGCGCAATATCCATAAAATGCTGCATTATGCAGTCCCGTCACCCCAAAATTGATATTTTGGAAAAACTTTTGATCTACAATAATTACGCCGCAAAACCCAACTGATTATTTGTTTTTACTTAGAGCCTGTCTGGTAATTGATGAATCGGCTGAAATCTCATTTTCATGAGATTTCGCTTCGATCCCCTAATTACCAAACAGGCTCTAAAACTTACCTGATTCAAGCTTTTTGGTCAGATAACTGACCTGCTCGTAACGTTGACCTTTTTGTTTCATTTCCTTTTCAACCGCATTGACGGAATAGATGGCTGTTGCATGGTAACGTTTAAAACTGGCACCAATTTTCTTTATGGGCTGGTCCGTATACTTATTTGATAGAAACATTGCCACCTGGCGGGGTTTGACAATGCGGTGTTTTCTGGATTTAGACTCAAGCTCCTGTTCGGAAACATCAAATGCTTCACAGACCAGTTTTTTGATCAGGTCAATGGTTATGCGTTTGCCCGTCCCAGTCATCTTTTCAAGCACGTGCCTGGCAAGCTCAATGTCAATGTTCCGTTTCATCAGCTGCCCCCTGGTAACAACGCTGAAAAGCGCACTTTCAAGCTGGCGGACATCATCACACGCTTCCTGGGCAATATATTCGGTCACAGGTGTGGGCAAAACACACTGAATGGCCTTGGATTTCTTATTTAAAATCTTTACCCGGGTGCCAAAATCAGGTGCCTTGATCTCCGTAACGACCCCCATATTCAGCCTGGATTTCAGGTTTTCATTTAATTTAGGGATCTCATCAGGCCGTTCGCAGCCTGAAAAAATAATTTTCTTATCCGCATCAATCAGATAGTCCAGGGTCATAACAAGCTCTTTCTGGGTGGCCGACTTTCCGGTCAGAAAATGGACATCTTCCAGGATCAGCACATCACATTTAAGGCGGTATTTTTCCTTAAACTGGTCAATACTATTATTTCTCAAGGAATAGATCATTTCATTGGTGAAATCTTCGGCCGTGACATAAAAGACCCGATGCCCCCCATCGTGGGTCAGCATATGATGGCCCACGGCCTGGGACAGATGGCTTTTCCCAAGACCTGTCTTGCCCAGAAGAAAAAGCACGCCGGTCCCGTTAAGTTTACCCTGGGCCAGATATAAAGAGGCCGTATATGCAAAGCTGGAATTGTCCCCTACAACAAAATCGTCAAATGTAAAGTTTTTTTTAAGCATGCGCCCGCAATTAAATGCCGGTGTCATGCCGGGCAGCTGTGGATGAAATTTTGATGGCACACTGACGGCTGAGGGGATGACAGGGGGTACTGCGGTTGTTTTTTGTGTCCGGCCTCCTTTTTGAGCCCGGCCAAGACCTGAATTTATTTGACCTGGTTTTAATTTTTTTTTGCCTACCTTGAATTCAATGCGGACTTTTTGGCCCAAACGCAAAAACCCTTCTTCAAAATAGCCCAGATAGCTTTCTTTGAGCCGTTTGACATAGAAGTCATTGGGAACTGACAGGACAATAGTTTCAGCATCATGAGCGGACAATATCACGGGTTCAATCCACATTCGGTAACAATGATCTGGAACTAATTCTTTAATATGTGATTTGACTTCTTTTAAAAACGAATCCATTAAACAATACACAGCCTTCCAAACAATACAAAGCAAAGCCGCTAATACAAAGCAAAGCGGCTGAGAGGTTTGACATTAACAGTGGTTATAGTGATTGTAGTATGTTGATCTCTATTTTTATGTGAATCTGATTTATTGGTCAAATGGAATAAAGATAGTTAGGTCACAATCAGAAAAATGTTTGGTATATTTTTTTAATAACTTGTTTTTATAAGATATTTCTTGTGAAACAAACGAAATGCTTTCTGATTACAATGGGTTCGACAAATCCCTATTTTCAAAAGGTATTTTTTAAAAAATTAAATATTAGTAAAGCGTGCATATTTTTTTTTCTTCGATTTTCAACGATTTGCTTTGAATTTCTTTAAATTAAACAAAAGTCTAAAAAAATTATCAACCCTCAAATTTATGAGGGTTTCACAAATTCGTCCCTAAATTGTATTTACACCCTGTTTAGTCAATAGTATATTTTTTGATTTTAACATAATAAATGAAAGCAATATCTAATTATGAATACCCATTCACACCGGCCTGTTCTCGGCATAACCATGGGAGACCCTGCAGGTATCGGCCCTGAAATAATTATTAAAAGTCTTGCTGACCCTGAAATTACAGATTTGTGCACCCCTGTTGTTTTAGGTGATTTTAAAATACTGAAACAGGCAGATCTTAATTTCAACATACTTCATAAGTTAGCCACATCAGACGAGTTGGCCAGCGATTTTTCTAAGTTTCCCAAGGGTTTTCTGGTCCGACTTTCCAGCCTGAACCCGGATGTCACTAAACTTGGGCACCCTACCCCGGATACCGGAAGCGCCATGGAAACCTATATCAATACCGGGGTGGATCTTGCCCTGTCTGGTGCCATTGATGCCCTGGTTACAGGCCCCATTACCAAAACAGGCCTGAAACTGGCCGGGTCATCCTTTCATGGTCATACAGAGTTGATTGCACATAAAACAGGCACTGACAATTTTGCCATGATGATGGCGGGACCGCGCCTGAAAGTGGTGTTAACGACCATTCACATCCCCTTATCCCAGGTGCCTGAGCGACTAACTAGCCGGGAAATAACAAGAATCATCAACCTGACCCGGGACACCCTGATCACAAGATTCGGCATTACCAGTCCCAGGCTTGCCGTGGCAGGCCTAAATCCCCATGCAGGCGAACAGGGCATGTTCGGTAACGAAGAAACGGATATCATTTTACCGGCAGTAATAAAGGCCCGGGAACAAGGGTTTGATATTACAGGTCCTCTGCCCCCGGATACCGTATTTTTCAATGCGCTTGAGGGTCGATTTGACGCCGTAATCTGCATGTATCACGACCAGGGGCTGATTCCTTTCAAGCTGGTGCATTTCAGGGACGGAGTTAACACCACCATAGGGCTTCCCATTATACGCACATCCGTGGACCACGGTACCGCCTATGACATTGCCTGGACCGGTAAAGCAGACCCCACAAGCATGAAAGAGGCCATTAAAATGGCGGCTGTCCAGGCGGTTAATCAAAAAAAGCATGGCAATAGTAATGACAATTGATCACATCATAATTAAAGGCGCCAGAACCCATAATCTAAAAAATATTGATGTAAGCATCCCCAAAAACAGCCTGACCGTGGTCACCGGGCTTTCCGGCTCAGGCAAATCCACCCTGGCCTTTGACACCCTTTATGCCGAAGGCCAGAGACGCTACGTGGAATCTTTATCCAGTTATGCCCGCCAGTTTTTGGGCCAGATGGACAAACCGGATGTGGATGCCATAGAGGGGTTGTCCCCTGCCATTGCCATTGAACAGAAAACCGCCTCCCATAATCCGAGATCCACGGTGGGAACCGTCACGGAAATCTATGATTACCTGCGGCTTCTTTTTGCCAGGGCCGGCAGGTCGCACTGCCATATCTGCGGCAAACCCATTTCATCTGCATCCATTGACCAGATCATACAAAGCATCCTTTTTCCTTTGCCGGAAAAAGCCCAGAAAATAATGGTGCTGGCGCCTGTGGTCAAAAACAAAAAAGGCGGGCACGAAAAGCTTATCCATCATCTGAAAAAGGAAGGCTTTGCAAGGCTTAAAATTGACGGGCATGTCTGCTTAATCGAAGATGCACCGGCACTGGATAAAAAAAAAGCACATGCCATAGACGTTGTGGTGGACCGGCTGATTTTAAAACAAGGGATCGAACAACGGCTGACCGATTCCGTTGAAACCGCACTATCCCTTGCAGAAGGCCAGGTGATCATTGATAATCTGGATCTAAAAACACAAACGTTTTTCAGTGAAAAAGCAACCTGCCACACCTGCGGTATCTTTTATCCGCAATTTTTTCCCGCCAGTTTTTCCTTTAATTCTCCCCAGGGTGCATGTCCCCATTGTGACGGTCTTGGCCACCTAAGGGAGTTTGACCCGGCAAAAATTATCCCGAACCACCATCTATCCCTGCGCCAGGGGGCAGTACTGCCCTGGACCGGAAAGGATTCTGTCCGTCATATGGAATTTTTGGATGCCCTGGTGACCCATTATAAAGAAGATATATACACCCCCGTTAAAGACCTTTCCACGGACTTTCAAAGGGTTATTCTCTTTGGTTCCGGCACCCATAAAATCCCCTTTTACGTTGAACAAGCCGGTAAAAAAATCGTTTATGAAAAACCCTTTGAAGGCGTAATTGAACAACTTGCCCACCGTTTCCGGAATACAAAATCAGCATCTGTCAAAAAAGACCTTGGCAAATATATGGGGTATAAAATTTGCTCTAAATGTCATGGCTCCCGCCTGAATCCCGAAGCTTCGGCAGTACAGGTGGCAGATAAAACCATTCAGCAAATTACAGCCATGTCCGTCAAACAGGCCGCTGATTTTGTAAACACACTTCATTTGACAGGCAGGGAAAAAGTCGTGTCTGAATCCATTCTTGCAGAACTGTCCCAGCGGCTTTCCTTTCTGGAAGATGTAGGCCTTGACTATCTGACCCTTGACCGGTCCGCAGCGACCCTTTCGGGCGGAGAGAGCCAACGCATCCGGCTGGCCACCCAGATCGGTTCGAAACTTTCCGGGGTCCTTTATGTGCTTGATGAACCCAGCATCGGTCTTCACCAACGGGACAATGCCCGTCTGCTCAGTACGCTGATGCACCTAAAGGGCCTGGGCAATACCGTGCTGGTGGTGGAGCATGATGAAGAGACCATGCTGGCCGCAGATCACATTGTTGATGTGGGGCCCAAGGCCGGTGTTAACGGCGGCCAGGTGATGTTTTCAGGTCCGCCCGAAGACCTGGTCAAAGCATCCTGTCTCACCGGGCAGTATCTGTCCGGAAAACGAAAAATCCCTGTGCCTGAAACCAGACGTACCGGCACCCAAAAATTTTTAACTGTCCAGAAGGCAGGTGAAAACAACCTCAAGGATATTGATGTGTCCTTTCCCCTGGGGTGTTTAACCTGTGTAACAGGGGTATCAGGATCAGGAAAATCGACCCTGGTTCTGTCAATCCTTTACCAGGCCCTTGCAAGCAGCATTAACAGATCTGAAAAACCCGTGGGAAAACATCAGGCCATTTCAGGCATGGAATATATTGACAGGGTTATCCATATTGACCAGTCCCCCATCGGCAAAACCCCGAGATCCAATCCAGGCACCTACACAGGGGTTCTCACCCATATAAGGGAATTGTTTGCACAAACACCCGAGGCAAAGGCCCGGGGCTACAAGTCCGGGCGGTTCAGTTTTAATATCAAGGGCGGCAGGTGCGAATCCTGCAAAGGGGACGGCATCGTTAAAATTGAAATGCATTTTCTGCCTGATGTTTATGTGACCTGTGATGTCTGCAAAGGCAGACAATTCAACCGGGAAACCCTTGAAATAAAGTACAAAGGAAAAAACATCGCCCAGGTTCTGGACATGACCATCAATCAGGCCCTTGAATTTTTTGACAATATATCATCAATTCGGCACACCCTTTCCACGCTGGTGGAAACAGGGTTAGGATATATCAAACTGGGCCAGGCCGCCACAACACTGTCCGGCGGGGAAGCCCAGCGTATAAAGATTGCCAGGGAACTGTCCAAGAAAAGCACGGGGAAAACCATCTACATTCTGGACGAACCCACCACAGGCCTGCATACCGATGATATCAAAAGACTGTTGGCTGTGCTGGACAGACTTGTGGATGCAGGCAACACAGTGGTGATCATTGAACACCACCTTGATGTCATTAAATGCGCGGATTATGTCATTGATCTTGGACCTGAAGGCGGAGACCAGGGCGGGCAGATCATTGCCCAGGGCACCCCGGAACAAGTGGCCCGTTCACCGTTGTCCCATACGGGTTTTTACCTGAACCGGGTTTTACCAAATCAACATTGATGAACCCGTAAAAAATC
>JAQYWJ010000260.1 GCA_030145005.1 Desulfobacter sp.
AAATTTATTATAATAATTTTAATTTGTATTGGGGCATATGCAGTAGTGTCCCCATATCATGATAGTTATAGTTTTTCCATAAGCTCAATAAAAGCATTTCTTCCTTTTACAAATACAGAACTTTCCACAAGCGATAAAGCTTTAAAAAATGTCTTTGAAAATAAAATCAGTGGCGTTCAAATTGGTGGATCAGGTAAAGTTATCAAAATTTTACCAGACGATAACAAAGGAAGCAGGCACCAACGTTTTATTCTTAAATTGAGTTCCAAGCAGACACTGCTAATCGCACACAACATTGATCTTGCGCCAAAAATTAAATTCCTAAAAGTCAATGATCATGTAAATTTCTATGGCCAGTACGAGTGGAATTCAAAGGGTGGCGTTATTCATTGGACTCACCATGACCCCAATGGGCAGCATGAAGGAGGTTGGTTAAATCATGGCAGGAAAATGTATCAATAAACAATATCAGGAGGCAATCTTTTATGCAAAAAATTATCTTTCTTGCGGACGCGTATGCTCAAAAGTTGTTAAAATCGGTTAAGGCAGGTTCAAGTTTCATACTTGTACTTGCCATGATTTTTTGTTCGATTCACAGTGCACTTGCCGCTGAAGGCGGCGGTTCTGCCTATCTGGGCGGTAACGAGGATTTCATGAGCGGGGCCTTGCCCGGCCCGGGGTTTTATCCCATTGTTTACGCTTTTCATTACACTGCAGACGAATTAATGGACGGCAACGGCGACAAAAGGCCTGTGGATTTTGATCTTGATGTCACCGGAACGACTTTCCGTTTTATTTATGTCTCTGAGATGACCTTGTTCGGGGCCAGTGTAGGCTGGCACGCTATCATACCTGTTGTTGATTCCCAGGTTGAAATTGCTCAGGCAGGTGTTGATGCATCCACAACCGGACTTGGCGATATTGAGGTCTCCGCAATGATCCTGGGCTGGCACCTGAGCAAAAATTTTCATGTTGTAGGCGCACTGGACATTTGGCTTCCTGTGGGAGAATATGATGTCGATGATGCGGCCAGTATTGGCCGAAACTACTGGACTGTGGCACCTGTTATTGCACCAACCTACATCAGTAACACGGGTTTTGAAATTTCGGCAAAACTGCAGTATCTGATCAACTTTGAGAATTCAGACACCGATTACACCACAGGACATGAATTTATCTGTGATTACCTGGTTGGACAGCACTTCGGCCGCTGGATGTTCGGCCTTAACGGTATGCTCTATCTTCAGTCCACGGAGGACGAACTTTCGGGAGACGATATCGGTAACAAGGGCAAGGTATTTTCCATTGGTCCTGCCATCCAGTACAACTACAAAAATATGTTTTTCAACGCAAAGGTACAGTTTGATACCAACGTTGAAAACAGACCTAAAGGCCAAAAATTCTGGTTTAAATTCATGTATGCCTTCTAAGAGCCTGTTTGGTAATTGATGAATCAGCTGCAATCTCATGGAAATGGCCCCAATTCCCCCCAATTTTATGTCAATAGGCCGGCTATTAACAGAAAATTTGTGAAAATTGGTTCTCATTTTCATGAGATTTTTGGGCCCTGAAAAAAACGGTCCTGTCAAGGGTGCTGAAGATTCTTCCCCTTGGATCCACTTGCTTTAGGGCCATGGAACTTTTAAAATTTACCCTGGAATCAATTTGACATCCATCCCAATAATATGCCATATGATTCTGCATTCATAATGTCGTAAATAAAAAAATAACCGGTTTCTTTAATTCGTTTCCTGGAAAAGAACCAAGGGAATAATGGATCATTTTTAAAGGTAAGCCCTTATATGGACAAATTACGCCAATCCCTTCGCTCCAACGTCAAACTCATGAAGTCCGAGATTAACCGCTATGCGTTGTTCGGCACCCTCATAGCCATTGGAGCTCTCATCCTGGCCACGGCCATCAATGCCCATCTCCAGTCAGGGCAAATTACCATTGGAACCCTGATTAAGGCACAGCAGACCAACGTCACCCTCTGGTTCATGGATGCCATGCCGTTTATATTTGCCTTCTGGGGCCAGTACGCCAGCACGATCATGGCCTATGAGGCAGGCTCCATGGTCATGGAACAGACTGAGGACCTGCGGGGTCTCACCGTTCAACTTGAACACAAAGCGGTACATGAAGCCACCCACGACTCCCTCACCGGCCTGCCCAACCGGGTGCTGCTTTACGACAGGCTGAATCATGCCATCCAGAGGGCATCCAGGCGTAAAACCGGCCTGGTGATGATGATCCTGGATCTTGACGAATTCAAGCAGATTAATGAAACCCTGGGCCATTACAGCGGGGACCAGCTCCTGCGCCAGGTGGTTTCCCGGCTCCAAGTCATCGTAAGAAAATCCGATACTCTTGCCAGGGTTGGTGGTGATGAGTTTGCCATTCTTCTGGATATGAGCACCCACAGGGAGATGGTGCTCAATATTGTCAAAAAACTGCAGAAAATATTTATAGAACCCTTTTCCATAGAAGGGCTTGACGTGGAGATAATGTCCAGTATCGGCATCGCCTATTTCCCGGATCACGGCAGGGAGGCCGACACCATCATGCAACGGGCAAACCTGGCCCTGGTTAGTGCCAAGCAGGACACCAAGAAATTTGCCGTATACAATGAAGATATGGAAAAGGGCAGCCCCAGACGTATCACCATGATGGGGGAACTGCGACACGCCATCGACACCGGTGAACTGGTGGTCTATTACCAGCCAAAAGTCAATCCGGCCCAGGCCCGGGTCAGCAGTGTAGAAGCCCTGGTCCGCTGGCAGCACCCCGAGCACGGATTCCTGTCACCGGACGAATTCATCCCTATGGCCGAGCGGACCGGGCTGATCCGGCCCCTGACCATCTGGGTATTAAATACGGCCCTCAAACGAGGGGAACAATGGCATAAAAAAGGACTGAAAATAGGCGTAGCCGTCAATTTGAGTCCTGCCGCTCTTCTGGATACGGAACTGCCCAACGTCATAGTGGGCATGCTATCCCTCTATGAAATTCCGGCCAGGTACATTACCCTTGAGGTCACCGAGGGGTCCATGATCAAAGACCCGGACCTGGCCCTGGAAATTCTCAGCCGACTGGCTGAGCTGGGCATCAAGATCTCTATTGACGATTTCGGTACTGGATATTCGTCCCTGGCCTATTTGAAAAAACTGCCGGCAAAGGAATTGAAAATAGATAAATCATTTGTTATCGACATGCTGGAAAGTGAGAGTGATGCCGTCATTGTCAAGTCCATCATTGACCTGGGCCATAA
>JAQYWJ010000261.1 GCA_030145005.1 Desulfobacter sp.
TAAATTTTGCCTTCTTTTGATCCCATGACCATTTTCCAGGTGGGCGCAAAGAAACGGCCTAATGGGTCTTTGCCTTTTACGGTGATATCAAGCCGGTCATCACCAGCATATTTGTATTGAGCGGTGTAGAGCTTCATTTCTGTTTGAACAGGTATTCCAGGCCGTTGAGTTTGATTTCATAAACAGTCTGCAGCAGTCGCCCTAATTTGCCCTCTGGAAACCCTTTGCGGGAGAACCAAACCAGATAAGGTTCCGGCAGATCCACAAGACGCAGACCTTTATATTTGCCAAAAGGCATTTTCATCGTGGTAAGCGTGATGAATTCATTTTTATCTGGGATGACTGGCGGCATTATTTTTTTGAAATGACCTCAATTTCATTGTCTGAAAGAAACTTTGTTGATTTGCTGCAAACAGGCGCTGTCGTTTCCAGCGTGATTGTGGCACCAGGGACAGTCTTCTTGATTTTATCTGCTTTCTCAAGGATAGCAGTGGCATCCTTCATGATTATCCGGCTTTTTCTGTCGATAGAAAGGACAAAGTTATCGTGATCATCCTTCAGCAAAACTGTTCGCGCCGGCAGGCCATATAATTTAGGGTCTATTTTATCCATTGATTCGGTCCCTCAATTTCCCGGCACATTTAAATGTAACCACCCGTCTCTTGGCCAGTACCATTGAATTACCAGTGGCTGGATTTCGTCCCTTTCTCGGTTTTTTTTCATTGACCTGAAATTTCCCGAAACCGCTAATCATAAGATCTTCACCCGACTCAAGGGTATATTTTATGATTTCAATAAGCTCCTCTAACCCGTCTTTTGCTTCGGTTGGACTAAAATCATCTTTCTCTACAATCAGTTCAACAATATCAGTTTTTGTCAGTGCCAAAATCAGATCCTTTCATTATCAAAACGCCCTTCATACCTTTTTGAGCGAGGTTGGGTCAATCGACATTTTAAGAAAAAGCGTTTCGTCGATGAAACACACTTTCGTACTCTATCTCATTTCCTGGAAAAAGCGAACACGTTATGAGGTTCGGGATGGACAGGGCTAATGAGGAGCTATAGGCTAAGAGGCAGTACTGACGGGAGAGTACAAAGATTAAAAATAGATAGGGCAAAACAGATAGAACACTATGAACACATACTTTCAGTTCTTTTCTATGAGAACTTATTTTTTTAAATTACCCCCAAACCTGTGTTCTTATCTGTTCATCTGGTGAAACGTGTTCACCCCTACATGAGGGAAAAGATGAGCTAAATCATTAGTTTTGGTGTTTAGTCGACTAAACACTGGAAAAAATTTCATATCTGGCTCAGGGGGCGGTATCGGTCTCCTACCCTATGGGCGAAAACCTGCAGGAGGACACCCCCCTTATTCAATACCTGTGATTTTACACTTCTTTAATTTAGGGCATAGGATTTCTATCGCCTCCCCTTTGTAAAAAATAACCGTATGGTCTTCGTCTCCTAAACGAACACGTTTGTTCTTGCTCATTTGTTTCATTTCTTGGATTGTGTTTTCAAAGAAATCTAATTCCTGGCCACAATCGCATCGGAATGATGAAGGGTATATTTCAACTGCCATTTTCTTGCTCCTGTTATGAAAGGTTCTTTATGCGCTACTCCGAATATTCTTCCAGCACCTCGTCAAGAAGTTCATGGATTTCATTGAGCCAGGTAAAAACGTCTTCCGGGGCATCACCTTGAACACACAGATTCCTGATGATAAGCACCAGCGGGGGCATCAATTTTAGATTCCTGACAGTCTCCCAACTCATGGCCTCGTCTGTATGAAAAAGCACTTTGTCCCAGCCAGGGAACCCAGCATTTTCAACCACGGCTTTGCGAAAGATTGTCCAGGCACCCTGGAGGTCTGAAAGGATTGTTTTTTCATATCCAGTTGATTCGGTTTCAAAACTCATTTTAATAATCAACCCTATCCTTCAACTCTTTACCCGGCTTGAAGAAGGGTAATCTTTTGGCAGGTATCTGGACCTTTTCCCCAGTTTTGGGGTTTCTGCCAGTGTAAGCAGCGTATTCCTTCATGAAGAAAGAACAAAATCCTCGCATCTCAATCCGTTCCCCGTTGACCATAGCCTCGGTGAAGCTCTCAAAGAACAGCTTTACCACGTCGCTGGTTTCCTGTTTGCTCAACCCTGTTCTGTCTTTAACCGTTTGAATCAGTTCGAGTTTGTTCAATCGTTTGCTCCTGGTAATTGATTTTTGCCGGAAGCAACTTTTACCGATTTCCGGGGGGATTATCAAGTTCGGAATTAAACCGTCCGTATACGGACACTTCAACTTTCCACATATGGAAACTCGGTTTCTACACGTATAGAAACCCCAATGCTAACTTTTATACAAACCTGCACATTCATCTCTAACCCCCTATCAATTAAGGCTTTCAGCCAATCTCAAAAATCAACTCAGTTTTGAAAGGCCCGTTTGTGGCCACACCTATATCAAACTTAACATTCAAGGAGGAACCACCATGTCAAAAACCAACACCACCAATTTGACCGTAGAACCCATCCGCAAAGCCAAAGATGTAAAAACTATCTCTCGGCTTTTGCAGTCCAGACCCCGTGATTATCTGCTCTGGGTTATGGGAATTAACAACGGCCTGCGGGCAAAAGACCTGGTCCGTATCAGATACAGTCAGGTAGAAGGCGCAAAGCCAGGAACCGTAATCAACATCGTTGAAACCAAAACCGGCAAAAACAATATCCTCGTCATCAATAAGGCCGTCCACAAAGCCTTACAGGCTTACCAGACAGAAATAGAGCCCGCACCTGATGATTATCTATTCAAGTCCCGAAAAGGCAACAGTCACATAACCAGTCAGAGCGTTGGACGTCTGGTCCGGTCCTGGGCATCTTCCATCAATCTCAAGGGACGATATGGGACACACACGTTGCGGAAGACCTGGGGCTATTTTCAACGCACCCAACATGGCGCAGGCTTCGAGATCCTGTGTAAGAGATATAACCACTCATCCCCGGCCATCACGATGCGGTACCTGGGTATAGAAGACCGGGAGGTATGTGAGCTGATGATGAATGAGATCGGATAAAACATCGTCCAGCGCCTAAAGCCCGTTACTACAATGCTCGTAGAGTTTGGACGATGAGGACGATGAAATTTGAAAAACTTTTTTCAGAGCGTTCTCGTGTTTTGAAACCACAACTTTCATATCCCGCTACCTTATGCAACCTTTGGGCAGCTTGATCAAAAACAAATCTCTTCAAAAAAGCT
>JAQYWJ010000262.1 GCA_030145005.1 Desulfobacter sp.
TGAATTTCAGTTGCCAATTGGGGATTTGAAAGTTCCCGATTAGATTCGATAAGTTCGTGGACTGAAAAAATGAAATTTTCTGCAACTTTTTCATCAGGTTTAAATTTATCAATAAGTTTTTCAATTGTCCTGATATGACAGAAATAGCATTCGTGTCTCATACTTCCCCTTTATTGGTGCGTTACTCCCATCCGAATAATGAAAACCTAACCTTTGGGTACCAAAAACCAAGGTTTAGTGTCAAACCAAATAGGACTATCTGCGCGCATTCTACTACATTTTTGTTAAAACGGTTTATCCGTTTCCGATTTTGCCTGTGGAAGGACTTTGTCCCAGCGATTATCTTACGGTCCGACCTTGGGCAGTATATCCTTAAAAACAACGCCGTAAATATCCCAGATGGTGACAAACAATGCGGCAATAATAGGACCGATGATGATGCCGATAATACCGAACATGGCAATGCCGCCAAGGGTGGAAAATAAAATTAAAAGATCGTGCATCTCCGTGTCTTTGCCCACAAGCCGGGGTCGCAGAAGATTGTCAACACTTCCCACGATCACCCCGCAGAAAACGATAAGAGCGCCGGCCTTGAACCATGCGCCCTGGGCGAATAGCCAAAGCGCCGCCGGAATCCATATCAAAGCCGTCCCAACGGCCGGTATAATGGACAACACCGTCATGACAGCACCCCAGAAAACCGAACTGTGAATGCCGACTACGGCAAACGCGATGCCGGAAGCCCCACCCTGAACAATACCGATGATGGCGGTTCCCTTGATCGTGGCGCGGGCTACAGATGTAAATCTGTCAAGAAGCCGTCTTTCATCCTCATCGTCCAGGGGCATGTAAAATAAGATTTTCTTTAACAGCCTGTCTCCATCCATAAAAAAAAAGAACATGGTATACAAAAGAATTGCCACCATAAATATAAAATTTATTGTGCCCATGGTGGCGGTTTGAAGCCCGTTGACAAAAAACTGACTTGCGGCGCCCACCAGTTCTCCGGCCTTGATGTAGATGGTTTCCCTGTAGGGTTCTAACTGTTCATAAAAAGGCAGATCTTCCAGCCACTGGGAAATGGCTATGGGTGAAGACAATTGTTTCTGGACCCAGGGTGTTGCTGTCTGCCCCACCTTGATGGCCTGACTGGTTACAATGCCTAAAAGACCGCTTAAGGGAAGAAGAACGATCAGGATGATAATCATAATGGTGATCCCGGATGCTGCAGCCTGTCTTCCTTTCAGCCATTTGTTGAGCCGCTGGTACAACGGATAGGCCAGGGCCGAAAAAATTCCGGCCAGCAGAATGGCCATGAGAAAAGACTTTATCATTACAAGAAAAACAGCTGAAATAAAAAGCACCAGTAATAATAAAAACAAAGGATGGATCAGGTCTTGATTCATGGAAATTTGCCTCCGGTAAAATTCTTTTTTAAAACCCTATTCTATAAATAAAACATATTTAAATCAATAAGTTGAAAAAAATTTTTGTTTTTCTGCCACAACCAGGAATCCCTTGACCGGATTTCCCGACTGCTTCCGGATATCCGTGCTGTCCAATTGCAGTGGTTTCAATCCATGCCGGTTCAGGCAGGTTTGAATATATTTTCTGGAATGTGCATACCGGCCGCTGGGGTAAAGCTGATAATCTTTTGTATCGTCTTTAAGTCTTTCCACTGAGAATGCGATTTTGCCACCCGGAGCAAGGGATGCTGCTGCCGATTTGATAATTTGATCCAAATCTCCAAAATAGACAAAAACATCAGAGCTGTAAATCAGGTCAAATTTTACGGGAAATGCCCATTGCTGCATGATATCAAAAACCTCCAGGCAGCTGTAAATTTTCTTTTCAGCCGCTTTTTCAAGCATCTTTTCCGATACATCAACGCCGGTCAGACTTTTTGCAAACGGCTGGTACAACACGGCACCCAGCCCAGTGCCGCAGCCAAGATCAAGGATCTCCATATTTTCGGATAAATAGGGACGCACCATATGGAACAGAAGTTCAGGGGTTTTGTATTCCAGTTCTTTAACCAGAATGGCCTCAAAATTTTCTGCACACTGGTTAAAAATACTGCGAACATGCTCCACCGGTGCTGCATCAGGAGGGGTAGCCCCACCGCCGATGCTCTGGAGCATGAATTGTGCGATTTTATTTTGCGGTTGGCTTTCAAGCACCTTCCGGTAATGAGTTTCGGCTTCTTTGAACCGTTCGAGTTTTTGAAGCATGATTCCGATATTCAAGTGGGGAGAGACATAATCCGGCTGAATTTCAATAGCCTTTTGGTATGCGTTTAACGCCTGCTCGCCCTGACCTTGCTCATCCAGAGCCACACCTAAATTGTTCCATGCCTCGGCCATTTCAGGCGCAAACCGAACTGCCGCACGGAAACTTTCCATTGCATCATCCGGTTTTCCCGTTTCCCGGTAAGCCACGCCTAAATTATTCCATACCAGACCAGCCTCCGGCTGCTGTTCAAGCATCTTCTGATATAAAGGGATGGCACCCTGATGATCATTTTCCATCTGTTTCAACCGACCTAATTGATAACATGCAGACAAATCCGGCGGGTTGAGACCGGCTGCTTTTTCAAATAAAGGTTTGGCTTTTTCCGGCCGGTTCTGGTCCAGGTACAGGATTCCGAGCGCACTCATCGGCTGCCCCCATTCCGGTTTCATCTCCAAAATTTCCCTGTAGCCTTTTTCCGCCTCGGAAAATCTGCCCGACTTGTGACTGATGTATGATTTTTGAAAAATCTGTTTGAAATCGTCCTTTGCTGCCTTTTTCATATAAATGCTTCTCTTTCCTTCATTGATGCCCGTTCCGGAAGAGTCAGCAACACCTTGGCATTGATGATATCCCGGCATTTAATGGTCAAACCGCCCCAAGGTGTTCTGCATGGATGTTTTAAAATTATTTTCAACGTAGCAGGGCAGGCCAAATTGATCAACATTTGATCATCGGCAGATCATCCTGTTACATTCCGTTACAGTGATGTCCGGTTAGATTTTTGCATCACGTAATTTTATTTGTTTTTTAAAATTATTCGGTCAGATTCCCTTAAAATGCCCTTTTCGGCAACAATTTGCTTGACCCGCGCTCCCCCCCTTTTTCATCTGAAGAATACGACTTTTGTTATTTACATCAGCTGTCATTTCTGAAACCATAGAAGATATCTTTTTAAAAAGCCGATATTAATCAACAAGACAAACAGCAAAGAAGACACTAATCCAAAGTGTTTTT
>JAQYWJ010000263.1 GCA_030145005.1 Desulfobacter sp.
CTTAGTTTTTTACGGCAACTGTTACGTCCGGGTCAAAAGGATTGGTTCGAACTGCCAAAGAAAAAAGGTAGCCATAATTTTTTTTGATATAACGAAGATAACGCAGCCATTCAAATATCAACAACTTATAGACTCTTGAGATATCCCCTTCAAGATGTTTACGATCAGAATCCAATAATTCGGATAAATTGTTGCGTTGTGAGAGTTCATCTCGCAGATGGAATATTGCACGCAGCAATTCCGTAAAATTTTCATGTTCTTGAATAATCGGATTTTCAATTAATCTTAAAAGCAAATCGGATCGGCTTTGCATGCATTCTAATAGCGCCTGCAGATCTCTTTTATGCGAATTGATTGAAATACGATGTTTTTTTAAAAGATCGTATGCGTTGTTGAAGTCTTGATTTTCCCATTTTATTGAAACCCTGAGGTTTTTGTATAACGATTTAACTTCATTATCAAATTTGACAAAATGTTTTAGAAGATCGTTCCCCATTTCGCTGAAAAACAATCCCAATACCATATTGACTTTTTCTTTCCGAATTTTTTCCTCACGACGATTGACAAACACGTCTGTAATACTGGCAACGACACTTAGAAATGTCCCGACCCCCCCAATGATGATGATGATGGTCAGGATTTTACCGATTTCAGTTTTAGGATGGATATCGCCATAGCCCACAGTCGCCATCGTTACAATTGAAAAATATATAGCATTGGTCAATGACATATTCTCAAATAGCATGAATCCAATGATACCAACTGCAAGTAAGACAATAAAAATTGCAAAATATATTTTTAATCGAAATTTCATAGATTTTTTAGGCCGGCCATAAACAAATTACTTTTGATTTAAATATGTTAAATTGTACTTATCCTTTGATAAAATAAATCCACAATATCCTCCTTTTCTTGACTTTCTTACAAGTGCATCTTATACCTTAATGGTATTTAATCCATGGTACAAGAGTCAACTACCCGCCCCTAAAGGAGCGGGCTTGAATCGTGAGGTTCGAGATAGGAGCAAATAGCTCCAATAGGTGATTAGCTTAAGTGTTTTTAACACTACGTTGTTTGGGTGATTACACCCTTGGATACCTCCCTAATTCAAGGCTCTGTATTTCAGCATTAAAAGACTTCAACAGGTCGGTGTGCTGAGACCGACAAGTCCTTACAACATTGGCGAAGGGAATCTACCAGTTTGGCAGTTCTGGGACAGATATACATTATTTGTTCAGAAAAACTGCCTTTAAAATTCATTTTAAAGGAACGATAAAAAAAATTCAAGGCTGTGATATGAACAGCGAAAAAAAGCCCAGGATCGTTTTAATCGTCGGTAAATCCAACTCCGGGAAAACCACTCTGATGGAAAAGCTGATCAGAGAGTTGAGCGCACGCGGATTTCGTGTGGGATCGGTGAAACATACCCATGACAAATTTAATTTTGACAAACAGGGAAAGGACAGCTGGCGGCATAAAAATGCCGGCGCTGTTGCCTCCCTTATTGTGACGGATACAAAGGTGGCCCTGGTAAAAGAGGATACCCGTCCGGCCGAAGAGAAATTTTTTCACTATCTGGGTGATATGGACCTTATTCTTGCTGAAGGATTTAAGACATTTTATCTTCCCAAAATTGAGGTTTTCAGGAAAAAGAGTCCCCATGAAGCGCCTTTGTGCCTTGAAGACCCCAATCTTTTTGCCTTTGTGACAGATACGGATATCCGGCCCGGAGAAAAACCGTGTTTCGGGTTAGAGGATACAGGATCGCTTGCTGATCTGGTTGAGCAGCATTTTCTTGCTTCATTATCAGGCCGGGAGCTTAACGGATGAAACCCCATCAAATGATGATGTTAGGGATTGTCGTTTTGGGCATGATAGTGTTTACGGAAAAAGCTTTGCCCCATTGTCTTCAATCCCTTGAAAACGGACACATAGACTGGACAATCGGTCTTGTTACAGCCACAGGCCATGCCGCCCCTGAAATCAATGCCGAAGGCAAGGCCGTGGCTATGCCGGGGTCTGCCAGGGCCAGTGCCACCCGGAACCTGATTGCCATTTTCAAGCAGGTGAAAATTTCAGGGGATCTCACGGTGGGGGAATACGCATCAACCCATGATGCCATTCTTGCCGGGATTGAGAAGATTGCCCAGGATGCCCGGGTTTACCGTCAACTGTATACATCTGCACTGGATGTGGAAGTCCGGGTGGCGGCCACATTTTATGGCGGATTTCTTCAACTGGTGCTCCCGGATCACATCCGGCAGATCCCCAAGATCAACGAGCTGAAGCACGGCCCGGCTGAACCGGTTAAAAACATACCTTCAGTCGTTGTCGGTGCCAAGCCATATACCGGACTGATTGTGGATGCAAGGACGTTAAATATTGAGCCCTTACTTTATCCCACCATTGTCAGTGAACAGGGCAGGGAAATCTATTCCTCTGTTTTTATCAGTCGGGAATTTGCCGTTCAGAATGGGGTCTGTGCCTATCTATGCGACATGGACCAGGCCCTTGCGTCTGCCAGGGCCGGTTCAAATCCCCTGGTGGTCAAGGCGTTAAGAAAAACCGGGGACAAAACCGGTGCCATTGTGATGAGCATGGCAGACGCTAAAACCCTGGACAGGGCAACCGAACGCCACATTTTTTTAAAGGAGTGCCGGGTGATTGTCGTGGTGAAACCGCCGGTGCAAAAAAATATCAGGTCGGCTCAATAAGCGCATTGTCAATCAGCCTTGACTTTCCCACCTGTACGGCCAGGGCCACAAGCGTTTCTGCCTGGACGGTTTCCACCGGCTCAAGGGTCCCGGGATGGCACAGTTCAATGTAATCAATCCGGGTGTGGTCAAATGAGAGAATAAAGGCTTCCGCCTCCCTGACAAGATCCGGAACAGACCGGACGCCTTGGGCAACCCTTTGTTTTAAAAGGCTGATGACCCGGGAAAGGCAGACGGCTGAAGCACGCTGCTCCGGCGTAAGATAGGCATTTCTGGAGCTCATGGCCAACCCGTCTTCCTCCCTGATGATCTCCCCGCCGATGATCCGGATATTGAAATCCAGATCCTTTACCATCTGTCTAATGATGGCAAGCTGCTGGAAGTCTTTTTTCCCGAAAATTGCCACATCAGGCATGACAATGTTGAACAGTTTGGTCACCACCGTGGCCATCCCCCCGAAGTGCATAGGACGGGACCGGCCACACAGATACTGGGGAAGACGGTCCAAAGAGACATGGGTCTGGTAG
>JAQYWJ010000040.1 GCA_030145005.1 Desulfobacter sp.
TTAACTGATATTATTGAGATATCAAAAAAATAAACCTGTAAAAAATATGGTGCAGGTACTTATGTGCGCATGTCGTTTTTGCTCTATGCGTCTTACTGGTAGCTCCACGCCCTATACCCAAAAAGGAGGTTACTTTTGGGCAACTCCGTTCCAAAGTCTAAAATTAAGTTGGTTGCTATATTATACTCAATGGTTCGGACAGTTTTTAGCCCCCGGAATCAAGGGATTCCAGCTATACAGTCATTTATTTGCAACTCAGCCCATACGTTGAGTTTTAAATAATTATTCGGTGCCCCTCAAGACCTTGATAACAGGACATTTTGGACTTTCAAAAACTGTCCGAAGCATTGTGTATCCAGACTGTAACAATAGAACGATATATTGTAAATACCAAGACATGATTATTAGGAAAACAGAACCCCACAATGTCTATCAATATTCGCTTTTCCCGGCATAGGGACGGGCACAACATCTTGTAGATCTCTCTGTCGTTGGCTGAGAGGATTATACATTTTTTCTTCCATGGGGTGGGGATCTCCTATATATTAGTCTTTAAATAACAGCCATGGGCTGACCTGCTCTATCAACACCCAGGCCCAACCCACAAAAAACATAAAAGTAATTCAATAAGTTATTTTGACTTTCATATAGATGAAAGCGGCAGAGAACCTTGGATTTGAGCAGGTGGCCCAGTGCCGGGACAAGATTCTGGAATTGAAAAAGATCAAAATAGCCCAGCCATGATTTCTGAGAAAATAAAAGAAAAATACGACCATGCCCCCCATGCCCCCGGGGTTTATCTCATGCGGGACAAAAAGGGAAACATTCTTTATGTGGGCAAGGCCAAGGATTTAAAAAAGCGGCTGGCCTCATACTTTGTAAAAAAAGATCAGCCCGAGCCCAAGACTGCAGCGCTTCTGGCCTTGGTGGCCGACTTTGACCTAGTAGTCACCCAGTCCGACCAGGAGGCCTTTATCCTGGAATCCAACCTGATCAAAGAGAATTCCCCCAAATATAATGTCATCCTTAAAGACGGCAAAAACTATCCATTGCTGCGCATTGACATGAATGAACCCTATCCTTCCATCCAGCGGGTGCGGCGCATTGAAAAGGATAAGGCCCTGTATTTCGGGCCGTATTCTTCTTCCAAGAGTGTGAACCAGACCTTAAAGCAGATCCAGCGGATTTTTAAACTTCGAAAATGCCGGGACGCCCAGTTTAAAAACAGGTCCCGGCCTTGCTTGAATTATCAGATCAAGGCGTGCCTGGGTCTTTGCTGCAATGAGGTGGACCCCAAAGAGTATCAGGCCAGGGTTAAGGATGCGGTATTGTTTCTTAGGGGGCGGACCCGGGAGGTGATTAAGAAACTGCGTCTTGAGATGACAGAGTTCGCCAGGGACCAGGCCTTTGAAAAGGCGGCCCAGGCCCGGGACACCATCTTTGCCGTGGATCGGATCATGGAGCGTCAGGTGGTGGTGTGTGCGGACGGTCAGGACCGGGATGTGTTCGGGCTTGCCTGGGACCAGGCCCGGGCTGTGGTGACCGTGATGCAGGTCCGGTCCGGGCATCTGATAAACACGGCTTATTACCCTTTGGATCTGGGATTCAAGGAACCGGATGAGGTTCTGGCCGCCTTTGTGACCCAGTATTATGAGAAAGCCGCCCAGATCCCGGGATCCGTCCTGTTCAGCCATCCGTCCGACGACATGACCCGGGCCGAAGCCCGGCTCAATGAGGTGGTCGATCACCGGGTACATTTCCATTATCCGGTCCGGGGGGAAAAGAAACGGCTTGCTGACATGGCTCAGCTTAATGCAAAGGGCGAACTTGAAAAAATTTTGGCCAGGGAGGAGGAGGCCCGGGCAGGGATTACCATGCTCCAGCACCTTCTGGGTATGGGTCGGCCGCCCGAACGTATGGAGTGCTTTGACAACTCCAATCTCCAGGGAAACGATCCTGTGGCGGCCATGGTGGTGTTCACCGGTGGCAGGCCTGATAAAAATGCCTACCGTAAATTTATTATAAAGGGCATTGAGCACCAGGATGACTATGCTTATATGGCCCATGTGCTCTTCCGCCGATTTCGGCATGACCGGGAAGATATGCCCCTGCCGGACCTGCTGGTGGTGGACGGCGGCAAAGGACAGTTGTCCATGGCCGTGAGCGTGGTCAGGGAACTGGGGCTGGAGGGGCAGTTTACCCTGGCAGGCCTTGCCAAAAAGGATGTGGACAAGGGCGAGAAGGCAGACAAGGTTTACCTGCCGGGACGGTCCAATCCGTTGAACACAGCCCAGTCTGCCAAGGCGCTTTTTCTTTTAGAGCAGCTTCGGGATGAGGCCCACAGGTCTGCCATTACGTTCCAGCGCTCCCGCAGGGAGAAGCGGGGAAAATTGTCCGTCCTTGACGGTATCCCCGGCATTGGACCCCAAAAAAAGAAGCTGCTGCTCACAACATTTAAAGGCATTGATGGTATACGTAGCCGGCAGCCGGAAGATATTGCCGCCCTGCCCGGCATTACCTTGAAAATGGCAAAGGCGCTGCTTGAGACCCTGGCTAAATAGAACAAAGTCTGATTTAGCCTTTAATATATTCAGCCTGTGAATTGCTGCAGACACTGTTTTTGTTTCGACAAAATCTAACGATTGTATTATGATTCATTTTTTTGGCAAGAACCCTATTAACAACGGACCCGTTAGATTCAAAAAACTGAGGGCCGGGAGAGCAAAATGAACGACAGGTTTGAGGACGACAACACTCAGAACACTGACCAGGGCACCAATGAGATGAGCTTTGAGCAGATGCTTGATGACTATGATTCAAAAATCGGCCGGGAATTTAAGCCCGGGGATATGGTGGAAGGACAGATCATTGCCATTGGAGAAAACTCAATTTACCTGGACACAGGAACAAAGTCTGATGGTGTGGTGGATAAGTCCGAGCTGCTGGATGAAAATGGTGAATTTCAGTATTCAGTGGGTGATATCCTTAAACTGTATGTGGTTTCCTTGAGCGAAAGTGAAGTGATTTTGTCCAAGGCTGTTTCCGGGGCCGGGATGGCTGCCATGATTGAGGATGCCTATCACGGGCGCACCCCTGTTGAAGGCCGGGTGACAGGCGTTGTTAAAGGCGGTTTCTCCGTGGATGTCCTGGGCAAACGGGCGTTTTGTCCGGTGAGCCAGATTGATGTCAAATACGTGGAAGTCCCCGAGGATTATGAGGGTCAGACCCACCATTTCCTGATTACCCGGTATGAGGAAAGAGGCAAAAATATTGTTGTCTCCCGCAGGGAACTTCTCAACGAACAGATCAAGGAAGAACGTGCCGCATTCATGAAAGAACTGGCCGAAGGGGATACGGTCCAGGGTAAGGTGATTAAGTTGATGTCCTATGGCGCTTTTATTGAACTTGCGCCTGGTGTGGAAGGCATGGCTCATATTTCCGAATTGAGCTGGTCCCGGGTGGAAAAGCCTGACGAAGTGGTACGGGTGGACGATATTCTGCCTGTCAAGGTGTTAAAGATTGAAAAACCCCTTTCCGACTCTCCCAAAATTTCCCTTTCTGTTAAACAGACCTCGGGCAACCCCTGGGATAACATCGGCACTACGTTTAATACCGGAGAGCAGGTCAGCGGTAAAGTGGTCCGTCTGACCTCTTTCGGGGTTTTTGTGGAGATTGCCCCGGGCATTGACGGTTTGGTCCATATATCTGAAATGAGCCATCTGAAAAGGGTCCTGCGCCCCGAGGACGAGGTCAGTGTCGGTGAGACCATTCAGGTGATGATCAAGGCCATTGACATGGACAGTAAGCGGATCTCACTGAGCATGAAAGATGCGGCAGGCGATCCCTGGACCGGTGTTCTGGCCAAATATCTCGTGGGTAGTGTCGTGGACGGTACCCTGGAGAAAAAGGAAGGCTTTGGACTGTTTATCCGTCTGGAACCCGGTATTACGGGCCTGATGCCCATGTCAAGCCTGAGGCAGTCCGCAAATGCAGGGAAATTTGAGTCTCTGAAACCCGGGGATGCGTTACAGGTACTGGTTCAGGAGGTAGATGAGGATAACCGGCGTATGACCCTGGCCCCCCCGGACCAGAAATCCTCAGGCAATTGGAAGCAATTTGCAAAAAGTGCCAAGGGTGGTTCTTCCTTTGGGTCCATGGAAAGCATTTTGCGCGCGGCCCTGGAAAAAAAGAAATAGGTCGCGTCTTGTGCTTTAACATGTCAGCAATGTTTATCACCGATTTTGACGGCACCCTGCTCACGGACCACCGGCGTATCCATGGCCGGGATCTGGATACCCTGGCCGGGTTGAGGTCTGCCGGTGTAGTCACAGTCATTGCCACAGGGCGCAGCCTTTATTCCTTCAGGCGCGCCCTTAAGCACATGGGACTTGGCCCGGAAGAGTTGCCCCTGGATTATCTGATTTTTTCCACCGGTGCCGGTATCATGGCCTGGCCCGGGGATGATTTGATTCGTTCCTGTTCCATCCCTAAAGACGGAGTCTTGGAAATTGCAGCATGTTTTGATCGTCTTGGCTTTGATTATATGATCCACAAGGCCATTCCCGACACCTCATATTTTTTGTTTAAATTTACATCCGGCTGCAATTCGGATTTTGCCCGGCGAATAGAAATGTATTCGGGTTTTGGGACCCCCCTTGAAACGGGCAGCACGATTTATGACCAGTCCACTGAAGTCCTGGCCATTTTGCCCGGCAGATTTCCCCGGGAGCAGCTGAATGCGCTTCGCCGTGAACTGTCCGGATTCAGCGTAATTCAAGCCACCTCCCCTTTGGACCATAGATCTTCGTGGATAGAGGTTTTTCCTTTTGGGGTAAGCAAGAGTGCGTCATCCCAATGGCTGGCCCGGCATCTTGGTGTCGGCCGGGGAATGGTGACTGCCGTGGGGAACGATTACAATGACGAAGACCTTCTGGACTGGGCAGGGCAAGGTTTTTTGATGGATAACAGCCCGGAGGTCATGAAAAATAAATTTTTATCTTTAGGCTCCAACAATGAATGCGGGGTGAGTCAGGTCGCAAAGTCGGCAGGACTTCTAAACTGAGCTTTTTGAGTCCTTATTCTTAACCCGGATCATCTTCTGTTTCTTCAAAATTGAGGCCTGGGTAAAGTATCTCGCAGCAATCCGGGCAGATTCCGTGGGAAAATATCAAGTGATTAAAGGCTTTTTCAATATTTTTCCAGAGATTGTCGTCTCCCCTGATTTTTTTGCAGTTGGCGCAGATGGCAATGGCATGCTCGGGCATGTCCTGGGGACATTTGATAAATTGTTCGTATTGGCGCTGCAGTTCAATGCGCCGGGATATGTCTCTGGCCATGATAATGGCACCGGTGTCGGTCTGATCTTTACCCTGGTTGATGGGGCTGCAGGTTAATTCCACATGTACGGGGTGTTCGTTTGCATGCACCAGTTGGATGTCATACCGGCTGGTTTCGCCGTTTTTCCGGATCTGGGTCTGTTCACGTATAGTCAAGAAGCTGTCCCGGGTGGAGATTTGCTCAAGGTTCATTGATAAAAGTCTGTCTGCCGGATAGCCTATCATTTTGCAAAATGCCGGATTGACAAAGGTGATATTCTCCTGGGCATCTACGGTGAGTACCCCTTCTGCAATTTGTTCGGTAATGGTCCTGTACTGTTTTTCGCTTTTTTTCAGCCTTTCGCTGTATGCCTTGTTTTCGTAAGCCAGTCGCCGGTTTTCAAAGACTTTGCTTACCACATGAATAATGATGTCCAAGTCAATTATAGGCTTGGAAATATAGTCCTTGGCACCCATCTGAAGGGCCTGGATGACATCCTGTTTTCTGCCGGCGCCTGAAATGACAATCATGGGCAAATCCGGGTCAGATTCATGGATGGTGCGCATGACCTCAAGGCCGTCCATGACCGGCATTCGCAGATCCGTGATGACCACGTCCACGTTTTCCCGGAAAAACAGATCCAGCCCCACATGCCCGTTTTTTGCCGTAAAAACCCGGTATCCCTCATCCTCGAATAGAAGAGCCAGGCTTTCTCTGATGGAGATTTCATCGTCTATGATGAGAAGCGTTTCCTGGTGCATATTTATAGTTTATTTAACGGGTATAACTCCCCGGTGTTGGGTTGAAATGTTTTGTAAAAGATTCTACTTAAAAAAAAACTATATCAGACTCCTGGAACAAATGTAAATCAAAAATCTTGAATTAATTGCGCCATATCCCTGACTGCTGTATCCATGCCTGTCATGACAGCCTTTGAGATGATGGCATGTCCGATGCTGTATTCAGTAATCTCCGGCAGTCCCTTAAACGCCTTGATTGAATGGTAGCAAATTCCGTGTCCGGCATGAACGCCTAAGTTCAGGCGGGCACCGATTTTTGCCGCATCCACAATCCTTGTATATTCCCTTTCCCGGTCATACGATGTTGTGGCATCGCAGAATGCGCCGGTATGGATTTCAATGGAATCGGCATCAATTCTATGAGCCATTTTGATCTGATCCAGGTCAGGGTCAATGAAAATGCAGACCTTGATTCCGGCATTTTTCAGGGTGATTACGGCCTGGCGGATGTGTTCCATATGGGTAATCACATCAAGTCCGCCTTCGGTGGTAATTTCCTCTCTTTTTTCAGGTACCAGGGTGACGGTTTCGGGTTTGATGTCCAGGGCAATGCCCAGCATTTCACTGGTGGCTGCCATTTCAAGTATCAACCGGGTTTTTATTGTCTGGGAAATCAGCCGGACATCTCGTTCCTGGATGTGGCGGCGGTCTTCCCGCAGATGTACCACAATGGCATCTGCCCCGGCGGTTTCTGCGGCCAGGGCGGCTTGAACCGGTTCCGGGTATTTGGCGCCTCTTGCCTGGCGCAGGGTTGCCACATGGTCTACATTTACTGCTAATTCAGCCATATTAATATCCTTTCGTTTGGGTAGTGTTTGGGCGAAAAGTCACCCATCTGCGGCGTTACAAAAAAATTTAAAATCCTCACATACGCCAGTATGCTCCGGTCTTAAATTTTTTTGTGCCTTGCATCTGGGCAACTTTTCGCCCAAACACGGGGTTCCCATTTAGGCTCTAACTATCCCTTAGAATGCGGTCAGATCGAGATTTTTTTCTATGAGCCTGAGAAGTTCCAGACTCTTTTCTTCCATTTCCCGGGCCTGGTTCTCACCCAATTCATGGTCAAACCCAATCAGGTGAAGAATGCCGTGTATCAATAATTGAGACATCCGTTCATCCGTGGAAATTCCTGCCGCTATGGCCTCGGCCCGTGCCGTATCAAGGGAGATCACCACATCCCCGAGAAGTCCCGGGGTAATATCTGAAAATTCTCCCTCCTGCATGGGAAAGGAGAGCACATTGGTGGGGGCGTCTTTGCCCCGGTATGTCCGGTTCAGGTCTCTGACCTGGGCATCATCCGTGATCACAATAGAAATTTCGTGGTTATTACAGCCCAAGGCGTTTAAGATCTGTTCGGTCTTTTTGTACAGAGCCGTTGTTGTCAGCCTCTCCTTTTGGCGATTGTCTATCAGTATCTTTAGGTTTTCCATTCTTCTTGTCCTGGGGCTTGTCAGTGTACTCAATGCGGTTGTGATAAATAGAGGTTAAAATATTATTAAAACTTTTGGCGATCTGGTGCAGATCTTTCAGGGTCATTTCGCACTCTTCGAGCTGGCCGTCGGCAAATATGTCATTGATCAGCTCTGTTACACGGCCCTTGATTCTGGATGGGGTAGGGCGCTCAAGTGCCCGGGTTGCCGCTTCTGCCACATCCGCGAGCATGACAATACCGGCCTCCCTTGTCTGGGGTTTGGGACCCGGGTATCTGAAATCATCTTCATTAATGTTTTCATTTCCGGCTTTCCGGCTTTTGTTATAAAAATATTTTATCAGGGATGTGCCGTGGTGCTGGCTAATGCCTTCCACAATTTCATTGCCCAGTTTGTATTTTTTTGCCATTTCCACGCCTTTTTTAACATGGCCGATGAGAATCAATGCGGACATGGACGGGGAAAGCTTGTCGTGGCGGTTCCGCCCGTCAGATTGATTTTCAATGAAATACATGGTTTTGTCCAGTTTGCCGATGTCATGGTAATATGCCATGACCTTGGCCTTAAGACTGTCTGCATGGATGGCGGATGCGGCTGCTTCCGCAAGGGTTGCTACAATGACGCTGTGATTGTAAGTGCCCGGGGCCTCGATCATTAATTTTTTGATCAGGGGCTGGTCCAGATTTGAAAATTCCAGCAGTTTTGCCGCCGTGGTGTAATTGAACAGGACTTCGATTAACGGTGTGAATCCCACTGTAAGAATGGCCGCAAATACACCGCCGCCAACGGCCATTGTCACCTGTTTAAGCAATATTCCCCAGGGCAGTGCCTGGGAAGGCATGAAAAAGCCCAAAGCAATGGCAAGGCATGCATTTAACAACGCCAGTTTGAACCCGGCAATAATGAAATGGTGACGTTCGTTGCGTTCCTTGATCCAGTAAGCTGCTGTGATACTGGACAGAAAAAAGAACAAAAAGACCTGGAACCCGCAACCAAAGGATATAGTGCATAAACTGCAAAGTACCAAAGAAAAATACAGGGCAATGTCAAACCCCAGGAAAATGCAGGTGATCATGGCTGCGGCCGGCAAAGGTACCACCATATATATTGCTCTTGAGGCTATTTTACCGGACATTTCCGGATTTGAGGCGTGGGCAATGTACACTGCAAGCTCGGTAAATCCGATATAAAGCAAAAGGCCCAGGGTCAGAAAGGTCATGTGTTTGTTCATGTCCCGGCCAAGCTTTGGATGATCTTTGAGGTAAAGGAAATAAACCACAAGAAGTAAAAGGCTGGTGAACATACAGATGCCGATAATGGTCATGATAACATCTTTATCCTCGACCTGGTCGCTTAGGGCGTTGAGCTTGACCAGTTTGAGTTCATCAACCCGCTCCCCTTCCCGAATGATCATTTCGCCTGCCTTGATCTGGTAAAGGGTGGGTTTGATGCGTGCCTGGGCTTCTCGGATACGTTTTTCCGTTTCATTTTTATTCAGGGTAATATTGGGCCGCAAAAGCCGCTGGCAGATATCCACAATCAGGTTGGCCAGACTGTAGTTGACGTTTTCCAGGATGGGTTGCCCCACAACCCTTACCATGGTCTTGGCCTGGTCTGGTCCGTAAAATACCTTGAGGTTGGCAATAACACGTTCCTTGTGGGACTGAATTGTTCTCAGGGTAATGCCTTTTTCTTCTTCAGCCAGAAGAATTTCTTTGTTGCTTACAACTCCGTTGGTCAGAATAGTGCCGATAATGGCAGTAAGGTGTCCTGTAATCTCTTCGGAAAATTTTTCATTGAACAGGATCTGGAATGCACCTTTGGAAATTTCTATGCCCAGCTTTTTTTCAAATTCGGGTTTGAATGCCAGGGCCATGGAAAAGGAGGTATCCAAAAATTCAGGTGGGGCAAGGCCCAGGGCATTGTCTCGGGGCTGGAACATCTGCCGTCCGAAATGCATGGCCGATGTAATGTCGGCGGTTATATTTTTTAACAGGTTGGCATCAAAATCATATACAGTCCTGATTGATGTCTTGGCATAATCCATTTTGGCCAGGTTGGTGGCCTTGTCTTCTATGAAGAAATCTTTGGGTGCTTTGATGTCCCTGCCTGCCACATCCCCTATTTTATATACATATGATTCTGTGGTGTGGTCAAAGGTCTGGGCCAGGGCAAACAGACCCACTACCAGAAGAAACATCACCGGCGGGAGATACGGGGTGGATGACAGGACTTGCCCGGCCTGCTTAAACCAACCCTGGTTATTTGCTTTTTTCATAAGCGTCTATGATGTCGGCCACAAGTCGGTGCCTGACAACATCTTCCTTTGAGAATTCTATAAATGAGATCCCCTTTATCCGGGCAAGCAGCTTTCTGGCTTCGACCAGCCCTGATTTTTTTCCTCCGGGCAGGTCTGTCTGGGTAATATCACCCGTAATAATGGCCTTTGAACCGTATCCAATCCGGGTCAAAAACATTTTCATCTGCTGGGAGGTGGTGTTCTGGGCCTCGTCCAGGATGATAAATGCATTGTTCAGGGTTCTACCCCTCATAAATGCAATGGGTGCGATCTCAATAGTTTCCTGCTCAATATAGGCTCTGGCTTTCTCAAAATCAAGCATATCATAGAGGGCATCATACAGAGGCCGCAAATATGGATTTATTTTTTCAGCCAGGTCGCCGGGAAGAAAACCCAATGCCTCTCCTGCCTCCACTGCAGGACGGGTGAGAATGATTTTTTCTACATCTCCTTTTGTGAACGCTGCAACGGCCATGGCCATGGCAAGGTAGGTTTTGCCGGTACCGGCCGGACCAATGCCGAAAAGGATGTCATTGGCTTTTATGGCTTCGGTGTATGCCAGCTGGGTAGGGGTTCGGGGTGTAATGGGCTTATTTTTGGCAGTTACCACTATTGTCGTGGTAAAAATTTTTTTCAAGGGGGTGGCCCCACCCTGTTGAACCGCATTGATGGCTGCATCCAGAACGGCAGGTGTCAGCCGTATTTTTTCTTCCATAAGGTCATAAAGCTGGCTGATCAGATCAATGGCCTTGTCTGTTTTTTTTTCTGAACCACTGACTGAAATTGCCCCTCCCCTTGAGTTTATTTTAACATCAAAGGCCCGGGCGATTTTTTCCAGGTTGGCATTGTGTGTCCCAAAGAGTTTTTGGGCAAGGGTAATGTTCTGAAACTCAAGATTTTTCATGGGCTATAGGGTGCATTTTATTGGTTTAAAGGTCAATAAAAATCTTGACTGGCAACTTGCCCTGCTGTTATCTGTTTATACTTTTGAAATCATAATCAAATTAAGGGAACGTATGAACTTTTTTGACCTTTGCGTATTAATTCTTGTGGGGTTTTGCCTTGTTCGGGGGGGCTTTAAAGGCCTGGTCCGGGAAATTTCCGGTATCGTGGGGGTTGTGGCCGGTTTCTACGGGGCCAATACCTATTATCCCCAGTTGATTCCTTATATTGATTCCTGGATTTCATCACCGCAGCTTCAAAAGCTTGTCTGTTTTTTTATATTGTTTTGTCTGATTCTCATTGCTGTGGGCATTGTGACCATCCTGATCCACAAATTGCTGAAAATTGTATTTTTAGGCTGGGTGAACAGAGCATTCGGTGTTATCTTCGGGGCTGCCAAAGGCATACTTATCACAACTGTCCTTTTTATACTTATCACAAGTTTTGTACCCAACGGCAGTAATCATATGGCGGCGTCCCGCACTGCACCCTACCTTGCCCAGGTTGCCGATGCCCTGACCCTGTTTATTTCCCGAAACATCAAAACGGATTTCGGTAAAGAATTGGAAGGATTAAAAAAAACATGGAAACAATAATTCCCCTGCTTGAGATCATCCGAAGACTTCGGGGGCAGAACGGATGTGCCTGGGACAGGAAACAAACCCCGTCCACCATGTGGAAGTGTCTGGCCGAAGAGTTATATGAACTGGAAGAAGCCATTGTCAAAGATGATGAGGATAATATTGTAGAGGAGCTTGGAGACGTTCTTTTTCAGGTCCTCTTCATTATGGAAATTTATGCCGACTCCGGCAGATTTTCCTTTGACCGGGTGGTTAAGACCGTGGCTGAAAAAATGATTCGTCGCCATCCCCATGTTTACGGTGACAGCCGGATTACATCCGAAGAAGCGTTGAATAAACAATGGGATGCTATTAAAGCTGGGGAGAAGGTCGGTTCCGCCACCTTTGAAAGACGCTCTGCCCTTGACAATGTGCCTGGTGGGATGCCGGGGCTGCTGCGGGCTTTGAAAATTTCCAAATCTGCAGTTAAAGCCGGATTTGAGTGGGAGAACCTGGGTCAGGTGCTGGATACGGCCGTTTCAGAAATACATGAATTTGAGGCTGCGCTCTCCATGGACCAGGATGATGCCATGCTTGAATTTGGTGATATCCTTTTTTCCCTTGTGAATGTCGCAAGATTTGCCGGTTTTCATCCGGAAACCGCACTTTACCGGTCTACTTCAAAATTTGAGGAACGATTCAGAATTATGGAAGCCGGCATTGAAAAACAAGGCCTTGATTTAAAGCGGATGCTCCCCGAAGAAAAGGAGAAGCACTGGCAGGCAGCCAAACAGGCGTGTGCACAAAAAAAGACCTGACGTCCTCATCGGCGTGGCGTCACGCCTTTCCCGTCTCTGGGGGCTCTTGTCTACAGGTAGTCGCCCCTCTGGAATTTCAGATATTCGGTTTTGGCAGTAACAGCCGTGCTAGTGGCAATATCTATAAGATTTTGATCATCTTCTCCAAGTGACAGCGTTTCTTCCAATAAAGATGCGGCGTCTGCATTAAGTTCTTCAAGCACGGGCTCAATATCTTTTAAAGAGACATTGGTATCATCAAGCTTGGATGCATAGCTTTCCAGGCTGGTCAGCAGTTTGTCGGTTTTATCCGTAACAATGGAAGATATGGTTTGAATGTCAAAATCCAGCGCAGAGATTTCACCCAATTCACTGGTCTGTATTCCTTTTTCGGATTCCTGTGTTTTCTCCAGCGCGGAATTGAGCAAAGATTCAAATCCCTGTGCCTGCCCACTGGTCTTGGATACTTTAGTTGACTGACTATCTATTATTTGAGTGATGCTTTGGATGTTGTTAATATTGGTCATATTGTCCTCCTTTTTTTATTAAGGAAGAATATTGCAACAAGCGTGCCCACTGTTTGCGAACTTTTAATAGCTGAAGGGTATTGTAATTTGTCTTTAAAATCAAGTATTTACCTTATGGGGATAAAAAAACCCTGCCTGATGCATTGATGTATTCAGGCAGGGGGAAAAAAATGCCGCTTGGTCAACTCACTTCGTCCATAATGGAGCCGATCATTTTTTCCGCTACCTGCTCGGCATTCACTGTGTACT
>JAQYWJ010000041.1:0-2143 GCA_030145005.1 Desulfobacter sp.
ACCCGGCCCGGGCCGCTGAAAAGGTGGCCTGGGAAATTGAAACAGGTCTGTCCGGCTCTGCCGATTAAGCCGCTCGACAGGCCGGCTTTGGAGGTATGGAAAATAATACCCGTCTACGGCTCTAATTTATCTTGTCTTGTCCAGGCCAAAGGCTGCGTGCAAGGTCCTGACGGCCAGTTCCGCATATTTGGCCAGAATCACGCATGAAATACGGATTTCAGAGGTTGAAATCATGCGGATGTTAATGTTTTCTTCAGCCAATGCCTTGAACATCACCGCAGCCACACCGGAATGGCTTTTCATCCCCAGGCCGATTACTGATATTTTAGCAATCTCGGTGGCGGTTCTTATTTCGCCGGCATGGATCTGATCCGCCACTTTTTCGGAAATTTCCATTGCCCGGTTAAAATCGTCCATGGTCACGGTAAAGGTCAGGTCTGTTTCGCCGCCGGTGCGGGAGTTCTGGATGATCATGTCCACAGAGATACCGGCCTCGGCAAGGGCACCGAAAACCTTGGCTGAGATGCCGGGCTGGTCAGGGACGCGCTTGAACGTAATTCTTGCTTCATTCATGTCACATGTGACGCCTGACACCACCGGGCTTTCCATATCTTTACTTTCGTTGACAACCATGGTTCCTTCCTCCTCATTGAATGATGACCGGACATGCACGGGCACATTGTATTTTTTTGCAAATTCCACAGACCTGATCTGGAGGACCTTTGCTCCCAGAATGGCCATTTCAAGCATTTCATCATAGGAAATTCTGCTGATTTTCCTGGCTTTGGGGCAGATCCTTGGATCGGTTGTGTACACCCCGTCCACGTCAGTGAAGATCTCACAGACATCGGCTTTGAGCGATGCGGCAATGGCAACGGCCGAGGTGTCGGATCCGCCCCGGCCCAGGGTAGTGATGTCTCCGTGGTCGTCCGCACCCTGGAAGCCTGCCACCACGACAATATTTCCCTCATCCAGGGCCTCACGCAGGTTCTGGCTGTCGATTTCCCGGATTCTGGCCTGGCCTGACATATGGTCGGTATGGATGCCGGCCTGGAAACCTAAGAAGGATTTGGCTTTAAGTCCCCTTGATTTGAGCATCATGGCCATTAAGGCTGCCGTGGTCTGCTCTCCGGTTGCCAACAGCACGTCCAGTTCTCGTTTATCCGGGGTTTCGGATGCCTGTCCGGCAAGGCTGATCAGATTATTTGTCACGCCTGCCATAGCCGAAAGCACCACCACCATCTGGTCTTTGTTTTCATGGGCCTTTTGTACCCGGTCGGCCACTTTGGAGATTCTTTCGATATCTGCCACAGATGTGCCGCCAAATTTTTGCACCCGTAACGCCATTGTAGCTCCCAAAATTTTAGCTTTTATTAATATATTTAGTGTTTGGGCACAAAGTCACCCACCTGCGGCGTTGCAGAAAAATTTGCAATCCTCACAACCATGAGGTTGCTCCGGTTACAAATTTTTCTGCGCCTTGCATCTGGGCAACTTTGTGCCCAAACACGGGTTTCCGTTCAGGCACCATTTATTAAGGATAGATTGCTTAGCAGATTTGTTCCGGCTTGTCCAGATGGGGAAAAGGTTATTTTTCTATTAAAGTCGGCATCAAATTCAAAATGGATGTGAAGATCAAATACAAATCCGGTCTCAATGAGAAGATCAGGCCATTCCACTACGGTAACGCTGTCCTGTCCCACCTGGTCTTCAATGCCGATATAATCCAGTTCGTCTGGGTCCGAAAGTCGATATAGATCCAGATGGCACAGACGCATTTTTCCTGCCGGATATTCATTCATGATGGTAAAGGTGGGGCTGGTGATATAGTACCCGTCCTCCACGTCCAGACCCTTGGCAAGGCCCTGAACAAAACAGGTCTTGCCGCAGCCAAGATCCCCGGTCAGGGCCATGGCACAACTTAAGTGCTGTTCCCGGATATACAGGCCCAGGCGCCTGGCCAGTTCCTGGGTCTGTTCCGGGCTTTGGGATATAATCTCTTTCATGATAATAACGTTTTTAAAGCTTGGGGAATGTTCGCCACCATATCTGATGCTAAAAATCCAAAGGTGTGGTCTTGGGCCAGAAGATCCCCGCACAGTCCGTGAACATAAACGCCTGCAAGGGCTGCGGATTCCGGGGG
>JAQYWJ010000041.1:2243-12830 GCA_030145005.1 Desulfobacter sp.
TTTTTAAAGCTTGGGGAATGTTCGCCACCATATCTGATGCTAAAAATCCAAAGGTGTGGTCTTGGGCCAGAAGATCCCCGCACAGTCCGTGAACATAAACGCCTGCAAGGGCTGCGGATTCCGGGGGCAGATTCTGGGCCAGGAATGCCGCAATCATGCCGGTGAGTACATCACCCATGCCGCCGCAGGCCATGCCGGGGTTTCCCGTGGGACAGATGAATACGGCCCCGTCCGGGCAAGCCACAAGGGTCTGGGCTCCCTTGAGCACCAGGATAATTTTGTATTTTTTTGCAAAGTTCCGGGCGGTTTCCATTCGGTTCTGCTGAATCTCCGCAGTGGTTTTTCCGGTAAGACGGGCCATTTCACCTGGGTGGGGGGTAAGGATCACCGGGGCCTTGACCGTGTCCAGAATGTCAGGGTTTTTAGCAATGCAGTTCAGGCCGTCGGCGTCAATGACCATGGGTACGGATGCAATGGCCATAATGCTTTTGATCAGTTCCCGGGTGCCGGGATCCGTGCCTATGCCGGGTCCTAGGGCCAAAGCGGCTTTGTTTGCCAAAAGTGCAATAATGTCATCCAAGGCTGCGGCATCCAGGCCGCCGGACGGAGTCTGGGCAAGCGCGGTTGTCATGGGTTCAATGACCATGGGTTCCATGACGGGTATAAGCTTTTCAGGAACGCCTAAGGTCACAAGGCCTGCACCGGTTCGCATGGCGGCGTTGGCGCACAATGCCGCGGCCCCGGTTTTACCCGGCGAGCCGGCCAGTATCAGCAGATGACCGAAACTACCCTTGTGGGCATTGAAATCCCTGGCCGGTATCAGGTCTGCAATGTCATGGGATTCAGGCAGGAAAATATCGGGAGATTGTGCTTTTGCAATGTGACCGGGAATGCCGATGTCAATCACCTCCAGGTCACCAGTATGAAAATTGCCCGGGTACAGAATGTGCCCGACCTTGGCAAAGGCAAAGGTGGCTGTGGCATCGGCCTGGATGGCCACCCCGCATACGGCACCGGTATCCGCATTGATTCCCGAAGGGATGTCCACACTGAAAACCGCTTTGCCCGAATCGTTGATTAGCTCAATCACATCACGGTAAATGCCCCGGACATCGGAATTAAGTCCTGTGCCGAAAATAGCGTCCACAAACAGATCATGGGCCGGCAGGATTTCGGCTACCGCTTTCAGGGATTCTTTATCGGGGATTTCAATAAACTGTGACAGGGAATGTTCGGCCAGAAGTTTCACTACCAGATCCAGATTGGCACCGGCATCGCCCTGGACCCGGTCCCGGGTGGACAAAAGAAAGAAGCTGACGCTTACCCCCATCTCCATGAGGTAACGTCCGATCACAAACCCGTCTCCGCCGTTGTTGCCCCGGCCCGCCACCACAGCTACCCTGGTCCCTTCAAGGTCAAAGTGGTCGGAAAGCATCTCTAGGGCACCCCGGCCTGCATTTTCCATGAGCACCCGGCCTGGAATGCCGAAGGTCTCAATGGTGTTTTTATCCATTTGCTGCATCTGTCTAGTGGTGACAATGATCATGATTTGCGTTCCTTTTTCAGGCCATTACCTTCTTTATATCTGAAGCAGGACACCAGGTGATCGTTCACCATGCCCGTGGCCTGCATGTGGGCATAGATGATGGTGGGCCCGGTAAATTTAAACCCGCGCTTACATAAGTCCTTTGAAAATGCGTCGGACTGACTGGACCTAGCCGGAACCTGGTCCTGGCTGGTATAGTGGTTGATGATAGGCGTCCCGTCCACAAACTGCCAGGCATAGGCGTCAAAGGTGTCGAATTCTTCCTGGATCTTTAAGAACGCCTGGGCATTGGTAACCGCAGACCTGACTTTAAGCTTGTTTCTGATGATGCCGGGGTCTTGCAGCCGCTTTTGAATATCGGCTTCGCTGAACCGGGCTACCTTTTCAGGGTCAAATTCACAGAATGCATTGCAATATCCCTGGCGGCGCTTGAGAATCGTCAACCAGGACAATCCTGCCTGGGCCCCTTCCAGGATGAGAAATTCAAAAATTTTTCGGTCATCGTGAACCGGCACCCCCCATTCCGTATCATGATAACGGATATATAAAGGGTCACTGGTCACCCAATCGCAACGTTTAATATTATTCATGACAGATTTTAATATGAAAGTTCCAATACGTTGTTAAATTACTTTCATTTTTTGTTGTGGGTTGAGTCTGGGTGCCCATAGACCAAGTCAGCCCATGGCTGTTATACAATAACTTTTGGCAATGCGCCATCATAATCATATCAGGGCTCACTCCTTAAACCGGTACTCCATACTGATGTCGACAACATCTAATATTCATTCACCCCAGACCCCAACTTTTTTGTTCTTCGGCGGCTGTTTGGGTTCCAGGTAGTGCAATTTTTGTAACGGCTGTTGTCCTTTTTGTAACTTTGCTTTTTTTTATTTTAAAGGTTTTTAGGTCTAAATCCGATAAAAGGTTTTCTACCAAGGGTTTTTAGGTTTTTTTAGTTTGGCATTAAAATTGCTGTCTTTATTCTGCGGTTATGAGCGTATTAAATCCATTAGACATTATACCGATTTGGGCTAACTGCTTAATTTTATTAGATTATTAAAAACAGAGAAAGCTTATGAACATATCAAATACATTATTGAAATTGTTACTGCCTTGGCTACCCACTGACTTTAGAAAAAGGATCATCCGTGGTGGGCTTCCTGATTTTCAAACCAACCTGGACGACGTCACCTTTTGTGAGGCATCCAGTGTCGAAGATTATGTGTCCTGTTTCAGGTTGCTACATGATGTTTATGTAGACGCTGGATTTATTCAGCCTTCCTCTCCTCCATTGAGAATTATCCCGCACCACTTCGATTCTGAAGCCAGAATCTTTATGGGGTGCTTGACGAATGATCAGGCTGAAAATACGCCCATATATACGGCCAGCCTGTTTCCGGATAATGAACAAGGCCTTCCCATGGACATTGGATTTAAACGGCAGGTGGATGATTTAAGAAACGAGGGTCGTCGCGTTGTTGAAGTCGGGTGCCTGGCATCACATCCGTTATATCGAAAAGGGAACAAAAATATCCCCATGCTAGGTAATCGTATGCTCTTGTCATATGCGATTAACACCATTGGTGCGGATGATTTATTAATTACGACTCACCCAAAGTATTTAAAAATCTACGAAGATATCCTTTTGTTTGAGAAGATCGGAGAGATTTCGTCCTTTTCCTATGTAAACAATAACCCAGCTGTGGCACTTCGGCAAAATTTAAAGACATTTTCCGAAAGACTTAAAAAAATTTATGCCAAAAAGCCAACAGAGAAAAATCTTTACCACTTCTTTTTTGAGTCAGGATCAACCTCCATTGATCTGTCGTTGGAAGATGAAAAAGAGAAGGCTGAGAGATATTATGGGGCTGATATGATTAAACGTGTTATGGAATATTCAGCAACCCGACCGCTCCTTCCCCTGATTGCCGCTTAAAGGCGGCATGCTTCCTCTTCTAAATGATTTTGCTCGAGACCGGATAGGAAAAGCGCATGGGGCCGGCCAGATCCAATTTATTGGTCTGTCGCCCCTCGGATTTCCCATCCGCCGTCCCCCTGTATGAACAGAATTTTATCGTGATACGCTTTCAGGGTAGGGCGGTGGCCCACGCTGATGTAAGTGATAGCAAGTTGTGACAAGGTATTGTACAGCGCCTTTTCATTGTCCACATCCAAAGCGGAGGTGGCTTCGTCCAGGATGGCAAACTGAGGTTTTGTGAGTAAAAGCCTTGCAAAGGCCAGCCGTTGCTGTTCGCCCTGGGAAAGTATCTCTTCCCAGTTATTTTCCGCATCTATAAAAGAGTTGTCCCCGGTTGCACGCTGCATTTTCTGGTACAGGTCTGTGAGATTGACCGTCTCCATGATTCCTTTGATCCGATTGTCATCCAGGTGGATCCCGCTGGGGTACTGGAGCTGTTCGCGCAGGCTGCCTAACACCATATACGGTTTCTGGGGCAGGAACATGATTTTGTCCGCCGGCGGGTGTTCAATGGTGCCGGAGCCCGAGGCCCAGAGGCCTGCGATGCCCCGCAGCAGAGAACTTTTACCTGCACCTGAATGACCCATGATCAGGATACTTTTGCCCTTGTCAAGGTCAAGACTCAGGTTTTGGATCAGGGTGCGTTTATAATCAGGGGTTTGCAGGGTGAGGTCTTGCATCCGGATGGTCTCTTTGGCAACACGTTGAATCCGGGTTCGGTCCGAGCCGTTTTCCGACGTTTTTGATCCGGATGCCGTAAAGAGCCGGTCCTTGAATGTGGATACACGGTTGATACCGGCGGCAAAGGCGCTGATACTGTCAAAATACTGGACAATAATGGAAAAGGCACCCAACACCTGGCCAAAGGCAAAAGAGGCTTGGGAGATTTCGCCGAACTCCACCTTGCCTGCAAAATACATGGGTGCCACAATCATGGCCGGCAGGATAATGACCAGGTAATTGTAGCCAGTGGTGAAAAAATCAAGGTTTCGCTGCCAGCCAATGAGAAAATTAAAATTTTTCAGTACCGCTTTGAACCGCTTGGAGATCTGCTCCTTTTCCCCTTTCTCGCCTTGGTAAAAGGCAATGGATTCGGCATTGTCCCTGATGTGAATCAGACCGTATCTGAAATCGGCTTCCTTGCGCAGCTGGTTGTAGTTGAGCCCCACCAGGCGCTTACCGATGAATATGGTGATCAGGGTGCCGCAGATGGCATAAGCGAAAAGGATGCCGGATAAAAGCCTGGAAATGGACCACAGAATGCCGGTAAAGGCCACAAGGTCGATAATGGCACCGAGGATGATAAGAAGAAAATTTAAACTGGTAACCGTGAATTCTTTTAAATCCTCAGCCAGCCGCTGGTCCGGATTGTCAATTTCCTTGCTGGTGGTCAGGGCATAGTAGGCACGGTTTTTAAGATAATTATCAATGAAGCTGGTGGTGATCCACTCCCGCCAGAACAGCCCCAGTTTTTTTCTGATGTATGAGTAAATAACCACAATGGGGGTGCCGATCACAAACACCGAAGCATACACATAGAGAAATCGCCAGAATGTGGGCTGGTCTTTTTGGGCAAGTGCGGTCTGGAAAAAGCGGCCTACATAGCTTAGGACCACATTGAGCCCTGAAACCGTGAATGAGAGCAGAAGAAGAATCCCAAGGATGCCCCAGGGCAGAAAGAACCCTTTCAATTTTTTTGAATAGAGGGAAAAGACTATGGCGGGTATAAGAAAGCCGGCTGCCAGAATCCAGATCAGCCGGGAGTGGATAATGCCCTGAATCCAGTCCCTCAGGCCCGGCGCGGTTTGGGTGACAAAATCAGGCGCAAAGGCGTGGGTGGCGGTTGTGGTGACGGTAACGAACAAAAAAAGCATAGACGCCACAAAGGCCATCAAAAGACACAGCAGCACAATAAAACGTGTCCGGCTTTTAAGGCTTTGGGGCAGCCAGAACTCCTGGGCAATGTCCAGGTATTCTTTCCATAGGTTGAAATCTAGTCTTGAAAAGCCGGAAATATCACTGGGAGTCATTCAATTATCCTGTCTATGGTTTTGGGGTTTCTGCCATTTCGGATCCACATGGACTGGTAAGGGGCAAGATCAAGTCCCGTATCAAGCTGTACGGTCTTTTCCTGGATCAGATCCACACCAGCCTGTTGCCACTGTTCGGGCAGATCTTTTGGGGGAATGGTGACGGCCTGGTCTGTGATGTTGTGAATGCAGAACAGGGCAGGGGCGTTGCTTTCTTCATTCGGCCTGCGTTGGAATGCCACAATTTTTCGGTTTATGTTAAAGGTGATCTGTCCGGCATCCGGGTGAAAGGCCGGTTGCTGTTTTCTTTTGTCCATGAGGGAACAAAGAGCAGAGAATACCTGATGGTGGTAGTCTTCGGGATTGGCCAGCTTTTTATACAGATCCGGGTAGTTCCAGATATGGCGGTTGACGGCCCGATTGGACTGCAGATTTTCCCTGCGCTCATAATCATTTTCCGTGCCCAGCAGGCTGTGGATATAAATGGCCGGGATGCCCTTGAGACCCAGCATGATGGTGTGGGCACAGATAAATCGTTCGGCTTGGAAATTATCCTCCCGGCAGCGAATCGTCCCTTTCATGGCATCCCAGAGACTGATATTAATCTCGTAGGGGTTGTCCTTGTAGTCATTGAGCGCCCGGGTGGAAATCCTGCCGCCAAATGCCTTCATCAAATCAATGAGTTGTGTCATCTCCTGGCGGGAAAAATAGTCTTCCACCGGCCGCAACCCAATGCCGTCGTGGGAAGCGATAAAGTTGAGGTAGGTGGTGCTTTCCATGGTGTCGGGCATGGTTTTCAGCCAGTCTGTAATCCCTTTGCTGTTACCTGTGACCATGGTGTTGAGCAGAAATGGGGGCAACGGAAAATTATAAATCATCTGGGCTTCGTCGCCTATGCCGAAATAGGACAGGTTTTCCCGGGCCGGCACATTGGTTTCCGTGATAATGATGGCCCTGGGGTCGTGGGCCTGAATCAGGGTGCGCATGAGTTTGATAATTTTATGGGTTTGGCCCAGGTGCAGACAGGTGGTGCAAGCCTCCTTCCATAGAAACGCCACGGCATCCAGCCGGAATACCTGTACCCCATTATCCAGGTAATGGCGGATAATGGATAAAAATTCCATGAGGACGTCCGGGTTTTTAAAATCCAGGTCCACCTGGTCATGGCTGAATGTGCACCAGACGTACCGGGGTCCGTCCGGTGTGGCCACCTCCCGCAACAGGGGTGTTGTCCGGGGGCGAATCACCTGGGACAGATCACTTTTCGGGTCCACGGTCACATAATAATCCTTTCCCGGGTGGATCCCTTTTTTGAAATTTTCAAACCACCTGGTCCGGGATGAGGTATGATTGACCACAAGATCGGCCATAAGCCGACAGCGTCCGGCAATTTTTCGGATATCCGCCCAGTCCCCCAGGCTCGGGTTCACCGTGTAATAATCCATGACCGCAAACCCGTCATCCGAGGAATAGGGAAAAAAGGGCAGGATGTGGACAATGGAGAACCGGTCATGGGTAAATTCTTCCAGAAACCGGTCAAGGGTTTTTAAGGGCCGGTTCTCTTCTTCCACAAGGGAATTGCCGTAAGTGATCAGGGCAATGTCCTTTTCAGACCACAGGGGGGTGGCTGAAACACAGCTGTCATCCAGGGAATCATGAATAGGTTCGAAAACGGTAATGGCCTTCCGGGCCAGGGTGTCTGTATCCAGCCCGGGGTAAATGATTTCAAGATGAGCCTTGGCTTTGTCAAACAGGCAGGCCGGAGTCTTAAAGGTGGTATTGTTCATAGTCTTTTTCAACTGCGTCTTTTAAATCATCCATAATGTCGGCAAACGCAGATTTAATCCGGTTCCAGGCCGGGATAAACGGCGTTATATTGGGTTCTTCAAGGAAATTATTCCCGGCGGCCAGGATATTTTCAGCAAACAGTTCCACGGCCTTTTCTTCCTTGTGGCGGTCCAGGTTCAGCCCGTTCATTAATGCATCATTGTGGTAGATTTCCACAAAATCAAGGGCCTGGCGGTAATAGGTGGCCTTAATGGTCCGGAAGGTTTCAGCGGTAAAGACCTCACCTTCTGTGGCTAGTTTTTTAAAGATGGCTTTGGCAATGTCAATGCTCATTTTGGAGAGCCCTGCATCCACATTTTCAAGACTTAATGGCTGGTGCTTATGATCATAGGTGTCGGCAATGTCCACCTGGCAGATTCGGTTAAGACTGTAATTTCGTTTCATTTCGTACAAGATACCCACCTCAAGCCCCCAGTCCGTGGGCATCCGTAAGTCTTTAAGTACATCGGTGTCCATGGAAAATTCACCGGCCAGGGGATACCTGAAGCTCTCCAGATAATCCAGGGATTCGGATGATGAACAGATTTTTTTCAAAGCGGATAACAGGGGTGATACCAGAAGCCGGCTCACCCGGCCATTGACTTTGGATTCGGTGAACCGCGCATAATAGCCCTTGCAGAATTTATAGGTAAAGTCGGGATGAGCCACAGGATAGATCAGCCGGGCCAGAAGGGAGCGCTCATAGGTTAAAATGTCGCAGTCATGCAACGCTACGGCATCTACCAGCCCGGAAGCCAGCACATATCCAAAACAATACCAGACGTTTCTGCCCTTACCCGGTTCCGTGGGTGCCAGTTCCATCTGTGCCAGTTTTTTGTCAATGGCCTTTAATCTCGGCCCGTCGTTCCAAAGGACGCGGTGGTGCTGGGGCAGGCGGGAAAAAAATTTTAATGCATGCCGGTACTGGTCTTCAGTGGCCCGGTCCAGACCGATAACAATTTGATCCAGATAGGTGACCTTGGCAAGTTCTTCCACAATATGGGCCAGGGCCGGTCCCTCAAGTTCGGAAAAAAGAGAGGGCAGCACCAGACCCAGGGGCCGTTTTTTTGAAAATTGATTGAGCTGGGATTCCAGTACTTCTACCGGCTGCCGGGAGAGGTTGTGTAATATGGTGATAATACCGTTTTGATGAAAATCGCCCATGTATTAATGCCTCCTTTATGTTTTGAAAATAGTGTTCATGGCTTCCTGCCACCCTTCTGGCCCCTTTGCAGTGGTGCGGATAATGGTTTGGGGCCGGTTCAGTTTAATTTGATCACAGCGGGCCGAACGGATCACAACCGCAATGTCCATCATATCCAGCATGGCCTGGTCATTGGGGCTGTCCCCAAGACCAATGGTGAAGGGGACTGTGCCCATGCCCTTGGTATAAAGATCCAGCAGGCAGACCACTCCGTCTTTTTTATCAAAGGGCCGGGATATGGAGATAAACCGTCCTCCCTGGACCCAGCCAAGGCCGGCATCTGCAAGATGTCCGACAAACGCCTCCCACTGTTCGGGGGTGTCCTGCCAGAGAACGGGCTCGGTACTCAGGCGCTGTCCTGCCTGTATGGCCTGGTTTGTCGTTAGCCCTGTTACCCGGGAAAGCCGATCAGGATTCATATCTGCAAAGCCTTCAAAGGAAAAACCATGTGTTTGCCGCAAACGGTTTAATATGTCTAAAATCGCTTTCCTGTCGCCCCCAAGCCGTCTGACCAGAAGTCCGGATTGGGGTTGAAATAAAGGATCTTTGCGGGTAAGGCCGGGAAATGTCTGTTCAGGCACAGCCACCACAGAGCCGTTTTCCGCAATAAAAGGGTGGCAATTGCCAAGGGCGCTGCGAATCTTAAGTATCTCAACCAGGGTTTTGCTGGAATTAAAAATGACGGGGATCTTTTTTTGGGCAAGCATGGCCAGGGCCGGCAGTGCCGGTTCAAAACCATAGGTGTCATGGTCCAGAAGTGTGCCGTCAAGATCTGTGAACACAAGTGTTTCGATGCTATGTGGCGCTTTATTCATTGGGGCATTATAGAGGGCAAATAAAAAAAACGGAAGTTAAGGATAAATTAATTCGGCGGATCATGGAATACGCCGGGATAGGTAGTTTGTCTTGACCATTACCCATTGCAATTATGCGACCCATGGTTTTTGTTTTACTGCTCCTGGAAGAAGTGTCAAAATATAACATATTGATAATAAAGAATATAAAAATTGGTACGGGTTTTGCTAATATTTTCTGGTGCAGCAATCTTTCAACCCTTTACGCTTAAGGAGCATTTATGAAAGTCGCAATCAGTGCATACGGCCAGGATCTGGATGCTGAGATCAATCCCAGGTTCGGCAGGTGTGATTTTCTTTTGATCGTTGATACAGATACCATGGCCTATGAGAGCTTTTCCAATGAAAGCATGAACTTGACCGGAGGCGCCGGTGTTCAGACCGCCTCCTTTGTGATCTCCAAAGGTGTCCAGGCAGTTTTAACGGGCAGTTGCGGTCCCAATGCCATGGAGGTTTTTAATTCCGCCGGTGTGGTTGTGTATCCGGGGCAGACAGGTACCGTGGCCCTGGCCGTGAACCGGCTGAAAAACAATGAATTGACAAATGAGACCCAGGCCACAGCGGAAGAAAAGTCAGGCATGAATTCGGGAACTGCCCCCCAAAGACCCATGGCAGACCCAAACGCCCGGACCCCCGGCATGGGTGGAGGCAGAGGTATGGGCGGTGGTGGCGGCCGCGGCATGGGCGGCGGTAGCGGTAGAGGTATGGGAGGTGGCCGCGGCATGGGCGGTGGCGGCGGTAGAGGCATGGGCGGCGGTGGCATGGGCCGACAGCGTTAGAACCTCAGATCAGTTAATTTTCTTTATGGATAACAGGAGGTGTGTATGACAAAAGTAGGGATTATCCGGTGCGAAAAAAATGAAACCAGATGCCCTTTGACCAATTGTTTTAAAACAATGATCGAAACTACCCAGGGGTTTGCTGGTTATGATGCCTGCATACCGGCAGGCGTCTTTACCTGTCGGTGCCCCGGGGACAATGTGGCGGACATGGCAAAAATCCTTAAGTCAAAAGGGGCACAGGCTATCCATTTGTGCACCTGTACATTTGCGTCCAAAACCCAAGATGGCTGGGATAAGACCCAAGGCGGATTCTGTCCGGACATTGAAAAGATCGCGGCCAATATCTCCCAGGCCTCGGGCCTG
>JAQYWJ010000264.1 GCA_030145005.1 Desulfobacter sp.
CACTTCGTCCATAATGGAGCCGATCATTTTTTCCGCTACCTGCTCGGCATTCACTGTGTACTGATTGGACTGAACCTGTTGTTTAAGGTCTTCAACCTTCTGGGCTCTGTCCTTGGGTTCTTCGGTAGACGCGACAGAAATTTTCTGAAGATCCCTGGTGGTGGAGGATAAATTAATGCTGTCAGAAAGGGGTTCTTCCGATTGTTTGGCCTGACCCGCCGAACTATTGGCGGTGGTGTTGGCATTATTGGCAGCGTAACTTTGATTGATATACTGCTGTGTGGAATTAATTTTCATATTAAACACCCTTCTGGGATTCCATGTTGGAATCAGCCACCTGGCGAGCCAGTTCCGTCATCCGTTCCACAATGAATTTGGAATCTTCCACGGATAAGGTCTGGACAACCTTATTATTGTTTTCATCAATCGAGGTATAAGTGAATTGATTTCTCCCTTTGGTAAAATCAATCTTTTTCCCCAGCTCTTTTTCAATCTGATCGGTGATCTGGGCCTTATTTTTTTCATTGGGGCCTTCTCTGATAATCTTATCAACAATGTTGCTTGCAACCTTATCTATAACGGCCTGACGCTTGCCTTCCGATGAGATGCTGACACTGTCCGCAGAAACCTTGTTGGCATCGCTGAATTTATTCTTACCCAGCAGTTTGCCCTGGCTGAATTGCCTTGAATAAACTTTCAAGACATTTTGTATTTGGTATGAAGGTATCTGCATTTTAATTTTCTCCTTAAACCCAACATCGGCTTGGTAAAATTAAAACTTTAGAAAAAATTTTAATCATCAAAATCCCCTTCGGGACCTTTATTTACAGTAATATGGGAGGCCTTCTCAATAATTTTTTCCCGGGTCCATTCATTTTTTTGTTCAATTTTTTCCGCTTTGAAGCCAGGCATATGTGACTGGGTTTCAAAAATTTGTCTTTTTACCAGGTCCGCGGTATCTGTGGCGTTGAAAACGTCGGTGAGCAGCATAAATACAAAATTTTCAACGCCTTTGACCATTCGTTCCCTAATAGACGCATTCTGGGCTGTCAGAATATTTTCAAAAGGAAGGTTCAGTTTTTTAAAATTTCCTTTTTGCCAGTCATTGGCCGCGGCAAAAGCGCACATCTTTTCCCAGGTGACCCGGGAGACCCCTTTGCCGGTCTCTTTGATGAAGCTGCCCGACTCATCCATGATGGCATTGCCATAATCATTAACCTTCACCCCCCAGGATATCATCTGAAGTGCCGTGGCAACATTGGCTTTTGTGGTTTTTGTGTTCTTGGCAATCCGGCGCAACCGATCGGAATTGTTTCCCGATGTTCCGTGTTGGGCACCGGAAATTCCGTAAGGGGCCAGGGCTTCATGTATGTCGGAAGTCAAATCGACATTGATACCTGAATCGCTTTGTTCAATGCCGTGGGTGGTGCCGTTGTTCAGGGCGATCCAGTCCGGAAAAATGCTGTGGGCATTGAGTCCCTGGATAAGAAACAGCGCTTCTTCAGGCGTTGAAAGGCCCTGTGCCCCTTTTATCTCACCAACTTCGGTTTCAAGGCCTGCCCACTCAGGTACATACGGATTTAATTCAATATTGGCCAAGAGGTTCTGGTCATCCGGCATGTGGGATGCGTCAATGGCAATAGAGGTAATGCCGGCATCAAATAAAGACCGGATTTCGGTTTTTGCCGGTTCAACATCTTCGGGTTTTTTAATTCCGAAATGGTCTGCATGTATGGCTACGGGAATCGTTATCCCCATTTCATTCATATAGGCATCGGTCTGTCTTGCAATGTTCCAAAAGCTGGTGGCGCAATAGGCCCCGGTGCCGCCCTCGGAGCGTGCAATTTCGATGATAACGGCAGCATTGGCACGCTGGGCAGCGGCAAGGGTCCCTTTGATGACAAAGGCGTTTCTACCGTTAGCCGCAATGGTCATGCAGCCGCCTTTGGCCAGCAGGGCGCGGTCAATATATTTCCCGCTGACAATTAATGCCTTTGAGCTGGGGAAGCACTTTTTCACATTGGGGGGTCTGCCGTAATCAAGCAGTTTGCAATATTCTTCGGATTGTGAATGGGTCATGATAAAATCCTCCCGTATGTAAGTTAAGAATGGTTAGGTATCATAAACTTTTTACATTAAAATAACCTAAAATCAAGTTCAATAAAAGAAGTGAATGAATGTTCATGGTGTCTTTAGGGGTGGGAATGAAAAACAGATTGATCCGGGTATTAAAACATGCATATGTTTTAATATATTGTAAGTATTAGATATGTTACCATAATAGCTTCTGTTTCGGAATTTGTTACAAGGCTTGACATTTGCACGGATCTATTGTTAGTTTGCACGGATTTATTATTAGGTGGATGATCCGTTATTCATTTAATTTTAAAATAGACTCTAAGAGAAGGATGAACACATTTGCAGAAAAGCAAGTCCGAGAAATATCATAAAATTTTAAACAGTGCCGGAGCAGTGTTTGCGGAACATGGTTTTTACAAAGCCACCATTTCACAGATTGCTGCCAGGGCAGGGGTGGCGGACGGCACTTTATACCTTTATTTCAAGAACAAGGACGATATCCTTTATCAGTACCTGAGCTTTAAAACAGATGTGGTGTTTAAAAAAATGAATGCTGCCGTGGCCAAAGGCACAGATGCGGAAAGTAAACTGAGAAATCTGATCCGCTGCCATCTTGAGGAGTTTCAAAGAGACAAAAACATGGCAATTATTTTTCAATCAGAGGTGAGATATCTTCGGGATATTGAGTCCCAGATCAAGGATATATCAAAGATGTACTTTGATCTTTTATCCGATATTATAGAGCAGGGCCAGATTGAGGGTGCCATGCGCCAGGATCTTTTTATAGGGCTTGTGAAACGGTTTATCCTCGGGGCTGTGGAAGGTGTGATTTCCACCTGGGTCCGTGCCCATGGACGCTATGATCTTGGAACCATGGCAGATCCGCTGGTAGACCTCTATATGACGGGCGTCAGGGGGGCCTGAAGTTGAACCCTTTAGACACGACCTATCCCTGCCTTTTTCTTCCCTGAATTTGAACAAAATTTTCCTTCCGGATATTTCCGGAGAGGGATAGTTGCGTTGGATTGAAATTAATGCTTTTTGCTTGACGCCAAAGTCGATGTTTACTAAAGCACAATGAACCTGAATTCACTACTTTTAAATAT
>JAQYWJ010000265.1 GCA_030145005.1 Desulfobacter sp.
GATTCAAATGCCGCTTTGTCAACCCTGAAAAAATCCAAGTCCATATTTCCATCTTTAATCGCTGTGCGGCATTTTTCAAGCATGTCCGGGGCAAATGCCCCAAGTTCGGAAATAACGGCAGAGGCCTTGAACATGAACATGCCTGAATTCCAGCAAAAATCGCCGGATTCAAGATATGAGACCGCTGTATCATAATCCGGTTTTTCCACAAACCGGTCAATCATGAAGGCCGGATCTGAATTGTCGAGTTTGGCTCCTTTCTTGATATACCCGTAGCCTGTTTCCGGCGATGAGGGTACTATGCCGAAGGTGACCAGTTTGCCCTGCCGGGCCAGTTGCGCACCCGATTGAATGATTTCATGAAACGCTTCAGTATTTTTAATTTCATGATCTGCGGGCAGTACCAGCATCACCGGGTCCTGCTGATTCTCAGACTTAATATTGTCATCAATAATCAACGCTGCCAGGGCAATGGCCGGGGCAGTATTCCTGGCAGCCGGTTCAAGAATGATCTTAAAATTATTGATATCAATCCGGCGGATCTGCTCTGCGGTCATGAATCTATGATTTTCATTGCATATAACTACCGGGTCGCCAAGATCATTAAGGCCTGATAACCGCAAGAGGGTATTTTGCAGCATGGTATGCGCGTTGTACAGATTAATGAGCTGTTTGGGGTACAAAGACCTGGACATGGGCCACAGCCGAGTTCCGGAACCGCCGGCCAGGATAACAGGATAAATCATTCGTTCTCCATTACTTTTGTGCAAGATAAAAGGTTAAGGTCAAGGTCTTTTCAACTGGATAAGATTCAATATGCTTAAGATTGAAACCGGTTCTGTCCAGCCATCCTGAGATCTGCTGCCGGGTAAACCCCAGCCAGACCCCGCCAATGATATCTTTGATCTGTTCCTGGTCGTGTTTTAAAAAATCCACCAGAAGAAACAAGCCCCCGGGACTGAGAACCCGGTACACCTCCCGAATCGCTTTTTCAGGTTCGGACACATGGTACAATACCATGCTCATCAGCGCCGCATCTGCCTCCTGTTCACGCATGGGAAGATGCTCCAGCTCTCCTATGCGAAGCTCTAAATTCCGGCTTTCCGGCAGCCGAAGCCTTGCCTGTTCAAGCATCTCGGGAGAGACATCCACACCGATAAGGGTCTTTTCACCCCTGCCAAGGAGACTGGCAAGCATCTCACCGGTTCCGCAGCCAAGATCGGCAATAACCGACGCATCCTGGAGATGGCGTTCAAACACAGAGTTGGGATTAAAATCGCCAAGAACCTTTCTTTTTAAACGGTCCCACCGCGGGGCAGCGGTTTTGAAAAAACGCCTGGATCTATTTTTTCTCAATATAATACATTGCTGTGTACGGGCAAGATCTTCAAGCATTCCCGGGTCGTTTTCAAGCTGTCGGCAGGCAAGAACAACAAGTTCCCGGTTGTCTCCGTTTTTATTCGTGGCATAATAAATAAAACTGCCGTCTTTTCGTGATACCAGAAGCCCTGCTTCAAGCAGAATTTTTAAATGCCGGGACACCCCGGATTGCACCATGTTCACCACGGAGACAATTTCATTCACATTAAGCTCAAAATGCTCAAGGATAAACAAAAGCCGCAGGCGGGTGGGATCAGATAAGGCTTTAAACTGTTTAATTATTTCCATAAAAATGATGGGTGACCCTTTTAGGATTGAATACTGATCTGGTCACCAAAATTCATAATTTTGCATTCAATGCCCTTGGCACTGATTTTGGCACAGAAATCTTCAGGATTTGCCCTGATCAAGTCAAATGTGTTGTAGTGCATGGGAACGGCCTGAACCGGTTTGACAAAATCACAGGCCATGGCTGCATCTTCAATTCCCATGGTGAAGTTGTCGCCGATGGGCACCATCATGGTATGAATATTGTTAAGCTGCCCAATAAGCTTCATGTCGGAAAAAAGCCCGGTATCCCCGGTATGATAAAGGCTTGTCCCGTTTATGGTGATCACAAATCCCGTGGGAGTACCGTGGCAGACATTGTCCGGAGTTACTGAACTGTGAAGGGCCTGGGTTAGCTTAATCCTGCCGAAATCAAACTCAAAGGCGCCGCCTACATGCATTTTATGGACGTTAAGCCCCTTGGCATCTAAATAAGAGGCAAGTTCGTTTTCACAGATGCATAATGCATTGCATCTTTGGGCAATGTCCAGGGTATCGCCAAGATGATCCCAATGGCCATGGCTGATCAGAATATAGTCTGCTTCAACATCTTCAGCCTTAACCGGTGAGGTGGGATTATTATCAAAAAAAGGGTCAATCAGGATTTTTAACCCGTCATCACAGGTAATTTGAAAAGCGGAGTGGGAAAAATATCTAAGTTTCATGACAGAGGCCTTCTTGTAAAGGATGAAATATCGTTTAACTTACGCTGACGACCGGACAGTCCGCCTCTAATATCACCGTTTGGGCCGTGGACCCAAACAATAGTCTACCAATATTTGAACGGCTTTTCACGCCAATGATAATTTCATCCACCTCTTTTTCATTTGCAAACGCAACAATATCCTCCCCTGCCTCCATACCACGGATCAGAAGATGTTTTTCACAGGCTATCCCCTGCTCCTTAAAAAAAACTTGCGCCTGGTCCAAATTGTTTTCTGATTCCAATATTTTTTTCTGGTCCTTTTCCGTCCCCTCCAACATCGAGGTGACAACCAGTACCGTAGCATTAAACGCCTTTGCATGTTCAGCCCCAAGCTTGAGCAGATCTTGACCGATATTGACGCCTTTATATCCAATGAGAATTTTCATAAAAAATCACCTTAGCTAACAAACAATAATAATTAAAAAAATAATAATCTAAAATAATGGATCGAACCATGTTTAACAAGACTAAAAAGTCAATCTTTGCCGATAAAGGTACAGATAATCAGCAGGATGACACCCAAACCTATCAAAACCCCTGCAAGATGAATCTCATAAAAAAATGAATATAATGCATTGTAAATCGAATCATTGGAAATCTTGTCCAGGATTTTATCGGTAATTCCTTCAAAAAAAGTGGAAATGGTCATGGTAGAAAGAAAAACAGCTGCGCCCATGAATTTGGAAATCAGGGCAAACAATCCAAGTACAAGACCGGCAATAATTGATAAAATCCCCAGTTTTGAGGTCATGAT
>JAQYWJ010000266.1 GCA_030145005.1 Desulfobacter sp.
GTTCTTGCCACAAAAGTGGCACCTGCGCCCTTAGCCAGGTCCGCCAGATCAAAGGCACGATCAGGAACACCATAAGGGGCTGTACTTGCTTTTACGCCCGGACCGGACATGGGTGAATACTGTCCGCCGGTCATGCCGTAGATCCGGTTGTTCATGACGATGGCCGTAATATCGATATTTCTTCTGCAGGCATGGATAAAGTGGTTGCCGCCGATGGCCGTGGAGTCACCGTCGCCAAAGGGAACAATGACCTTGAGGTTGGGATTGGCAAGCTTAACGCCTGTGGCAGTGGGAAGAGCCCTGCCGTGCATGGTATGCGCCGTGTTGAAATCCAGATACCCGGATATTCTCGAAGAACACCCGATACCGGAGACTACGGAAACATCGTTGTTGTCTAATTCCAGATCACCGATCGCCCTGAGCAGTGCGCCCATGACAGTGCCGTGTCCACAGCCCGGACACCACATCTGGGGGAAAAATTGAGTCCGCAAATATTTCTTGATATCAAATTGTGTATCGCTCATGCTATACCCCCTTTCCTGTAATCATTTTCAACGCAGCTGCAATGTCAGCCGGCTTGATGATTTGGTTGTCAACCCGGTTAGAGAAGAAAACCTTTTCAGGCTGAGTCACAACACGTTTTACCTCGTTGACAATCTGGCCCATATTCATTTCAGCCACAATCACGGCCTTGGCATTGGCACATTTTTCCCTGACAATGTCACCTGCAAAGGGCCATACGGTCTGAAGTTCTAAAACGCCGACCTTAATTCCTAACTGATTCCGATAGTCTTCGGCAGCCTGGATGGCGGACCTGGTTGTCGTGCCATAGGCAACGATGACATAGTCGGCATCATCCATGTAGTACTCTTTGTACCTGGCAAGCTCGTTGGCTTTATTATCGATTTTCTCTACCAGGTGGTGGATCAGGGCGTCGACATTTGCAGGACTGACGTCGGGAAATCCCAAAAGGTTATGATGAAGGCCGGTCACGTGGAAACGATGGCCTGCACCGAAATCGGACATGGGACGCTGGCCGTTTTCATCGGTACGATAGGGATAGTATTGTTCACCTACGGGAATCGTGGTTCTGATTCTATCTACAACTTCGATCTCGCCGGGTTCGGGAATGACCACTTTTTCTCTCAAGTGCTGGGTGGCCTCGTCAAACATAAGAATAACAGGCGTCCTGTATTGTTCAGCGAGATTAAACGCTTCAACCGTTGTTGTAAATACATCCTGGAGGTTGGAAGCTGTCATGGCAATAATGCTATGGTCGCCATGGGAGCCCCATCTGGCTTGCATCGTGTCACCCTGGGCTACATGGGTGGGGTTACCTGTGGATGGCCCGCCTCTCTGGATATTTGCGATGACACAGGGGGTTTCAGTCATACAGGCGTATCCGATACCTTCCTGCTTTAAGGAAAAACCCGGGCCGGAGGTTGCGGTCATGACCTTTTTTCCGGCAAGGGCTGCGCCGATGATACAGGCCATGGAGGCGATTTCGTCTTCCATCTGGATGAATTTGCCCCCTCTTTTGGGAAGCTCAGCAGCTAAACCTTCTGCGACTTCTGAAGACGGAGTGATCGGATAACCTGCAAAAAAGTCACACCCAGCATAAAGGGCGCCTTCAATGCAAGCATCGCTTCCTGGAATAAATTGGATATTCTTAGTCATTATTTATTCCCCTTCTTTTTCAATTAAAATTTCAATTGCCAGATCAGGGCACCGAAGTTCGCAAAGCTTGCATGCAATGCAGTCTTCAGGGCGGGCTGCTACAGCTTTTTCATCGCTGTCCAGATCCAGAACCTGTTTGGGGCAGAAGTGAACGCAAATACCGCACCCCTTGCACCAGTCTCTGTTAATAACGTGTGTGACGGATTTTCCTTTTGCCATAATTTCCTCATCCTCGGTTTCTAAACCGGATTAAAATTGGGCATGTGGTTAATATATATAGTCGTGCTTGTCAAACTTCTCCATTGTCAACCATGGTTTATTAAAAATCTATCATGCTCTATCAAAAAAAAAATCTATTTACAACTTTTTTTATCGTTTTTTTTAATCAGGTCCTAATAACGTTTAGTTTGTTATTTTTTGATTCTTGTCACTTGTCTTTTGATGGTTACTTTTTTAATCATGACAGAGCAAAAAAAAGATACGGTCAGTGTCATTATTCCCACATTCAACCGGGCGTGGACCCTGAAAAGGGCTATTGATTCAGCCCTTGCCCAGGACTACCGGCACAGGGAAATCATTGTGGTGGATGACGGCTCAACAGACCCAACCCAGGAACTGCTGGCAGGGTATGGAGATAAAATTCGGGTCCTGGTCCAGGAAAATAAAGGGATAAGTGCAGCCCGGAACCTTGGGATACAAGAAAGCCAAGGCAACTTCATTGCCCTGCTGGACTCCGATGATGCCTGGGAAAAGAACAAACTTTCCTGCCAGGTGGCCTTTTTTCAATCCAACCCCGGGGCAATGATCTGCCAGACCGAAGAAATCTGGATCAGAAAGGGCAAACGGGTCAATCCCAAAAAAAAACATAAAAAACCGTCGGGCATGATTTTTGAGCCTTCTTTAAAGCTCTGCCTGGTCAGCCCTTCGGCTGTGATGATGAGAAAACAACTCTTTGACCAAAAGGGGATGTTTAACGAGGCGTTTCCGGTATGCGAGGATTATGACCTGTGGCTGCGTATTTCCCATGACACGCCCGTGTACCTGATTGACACCCCCTTAACGGTTAAAACCGGAGGGCACGAAGATCAGCTGTCCGCAGCTCACTCCCAGGATAAATACCGGATTCAGTCCATCCTGAATTTGATTGAGTCCAATGTCCTCTCTTCGGATCAGGAACAGGCCGCTTTAAACGTTTTTAAAGAAAAGTGCCGGATTTTTGCCAACGGGTGCATGAAACGGGGCAGGGAAAAAGAAGGCGCCCATTACCTGATGCTTGCCGGCGGCAAGGGGGGGGCGTGAACGCTCGCGGTTGACAGGCTATTACAGAACGTCACTTTTTGCCCAATCTCTACGTTGTATGGGATTTTTAATCCTCAAAATATGTCATATATTCCTGCGGTTAAAAATTCCATACGCCTTGAGCTTGAACAAAAATTAACATTCTGTAACAGCCTGTTGAGGGAAAGTA
>JAQYWJ010000042.1 GCA_030145005.1 Desulfobacter sp.
CATCTTCCATAGATGATATATTGAGAACGGCCCCTGATGCAAGGTTTTCCGTTGCATTTTCTAAAATTGACCAAATCAGAAACAATAAAAAGAAAAGTGATCCGTTGACATAAAGTTTGTCGGCAGCATGGGTATGATTCACCTTAATGCTTTTATTGGCAATGATCCTGGCGCCAAGACCAAGAACAAGCCCCACCGCCTCATCCAGATCTATCTGTTGTTCCGGCTTGTCCATACTGTGGGAAAAACTGTTAAAGGTTTTCACGATACCATCAGCCCGGACAATCTGTTTTTCAATGCGCTGGACAATCCCTGAGAAACGCTCGATATCGAGTGGAACGCCTTTTTGGGCCATCATAAGATGATCAGACATCAGTCCTGCATTTTCGTTCATGATGGCCAGGCAGTTTTTAATATCATGGGATATGGATGCCCCCATCCGGCCGAAATAAGCCGGGCCGTATTGAGCTATAATTTCCTGAGCCGTGTGTTTCAACGTTTTCCTCCATCAAGCATGATCTTGTTGAGCTTTTCGATCAGACTGTCAATCTCCACAGGTTTAACAAGATAAAAAGCCTCTCCGGTCTGGGAACACCCTTCATCGTAGCATTCTTCAGACCCGTGGCCGGTCATAAAAATAAACTTGAGTTCAGGACATATCGCCTCCATCTGCTCCTTGAGTTCAAAGCCGTTCATATCCGGCATCTGAACATCTAGAACCGCAATGTCATAGCTTTGATTCGACAGCATGGAGATAGCATCATTGGGCGTGACGGCCCAGTGTGCGTCAATTCCTCTGTACCCAAGGCGTTCTGCCAGGGTAGAGACCAGTTCTTTCTCATCATCGACCAGAAGTATCTGCATAGTTCACTCTTCTTTCTGTATTGTTGTGGGCAGATATACTGTAAATATTGTGCCCTCATTAACCTTACTTTTTACTTTAATCCGTCCACCCAGCTCCTGGACAAGGCCATAGGTGATGGAAAGCCCTAAACCGGTGCCGCCCTGATTGGTCTTTGTGGAAAAAAACGGTTCAAAAATATGTTTAAGATTTTCAGGAGAAATACCACATCCACTATCTCTTATATCAAGGCGAACAAATGGTTCGTCCGTTTTTTGTGCACTGATGGAAAGCCGGCCGTCCCTGGGCATGGCAGCAAATGCGTTGTTTACTATGTTCAAAAGAACCTGCTGCAGCTTGCCCCGGTTGCCAACGACCTGGGGCAGATCATCAGGCACATCAATATCAATAAAAATATTTTTTAACTGTGCTTCTTTTACCAGAAACACCAGCACTTCATCAAGAACGGATTTAAGGGTTAAGGGCACGGGAGCGGTCTGGGTCTGGCGACCAAAACTGAGTAGTTGGCGTGTAATCCTGCTGCACCGCTTCACAGAGGCAAGGATAACACTCACAGTTTCAAGAAGTCTAGTATCCTTTTTCAGCTCCTCCTTGAAATGGGCCATATCCATTATCAGACCGGCCTTTTCATTGATAATGGCCAAAGGATTATTGATCTCATGGGCCACACCTGCGGCAAGCCGGCCGATGGAAGCCATCTTGTTTTCATATTCAGCCATATGAAAATATTTGGAACGTTTGCGGTCTAAAAGTTTCAGACGCCGGACAAAATATGTGGTTACGGCCCAGATCCATAAAAGAACGACAGATATGCTGATACCCAGGTACTGGAATAATGTCACCTGGCTCTGATGCCAGGGGGACATGATCTCCTTTTTGGATTTAAGCACCACCAGGATAAACGGGGTATCGGGTATGTGTCTGAACGCTGCGATCAAATCCTGCCCATCTTCTAATGTAATGGTCATGGTACGGGTTTGGTCCGTGGCAAGGGGTAAAACAATGTTTGTTTTTTTAAGCACATCCCCGAAATAGTGGGAAGATGTTTGAAGTACGCCCCGGGCATTGATCAAAAAGGCATCCCCGTTACCTGATGTCTTGACTTCGGATAAAATTTTGGGCAGCTGATGCTCAATAGTGGCCCGGATAATGAAATAGGTATTATCCGAGGTGGTATGACGCAGGGCAATGGAAATATGAGGAACATTTCTGAACCCTAGAAATACATCACTTACAGAGATCCCATGGGCCATGGTGTCCTTGAACCATTGCTGATCCTTATAATTTTTGCCTGCAAGGCCATGGGGGCCGGCATAGGCTCTTTGAACCCCCGTGGCGTCAATAATGCCGATATCCGTAAATCCCCTAAAGCTTTCGTGCAAAAAATCTAAAATCTCTGTCAGTTGCGGTGTGTTCTCAAGCTGCTCAAAGGAATTGGACTGTACCACATAGTTTAATGCATTTTTGCGCTCATCTAAAAAAAAGGCAAGTGAACGCCATGTATTGGAGGCCAGGCGGGAAGCCCTGGCCTCGGCATCATTCTCCAGAGACCGCTGGGTCAGGTTGTAGTCCAGGACGGCAAAAAAAATAACAGGAATAATGGCAAATGCGGCTGTCAGCACAAAGGAGAGCAGCCATATCCGTTTGTAATTAAGGAATTCCCCTATAAGCAGTTTGGTGCCTGGGCCCGTGCCCCCTGCTTTTTTTTCCGTATTCTTAGTTTCCTGGGCCATAATAAGGATCCTGTTCCTACAATATTCCGGTTAATTTGTGTTTGAACGAAAAGTCACCCATCTGCGGCGTTGCAGAAAAATTTACAATCCTCACATACTTTAGTATGCTCCGGTTGAAAATTTTTCTGCGCCTTGCATCTGGGCAACTTTGTGAGCATACGCTCCTCTGTCGAGCCGCCCAAACACGGGTTTCCATTCAGACACTATTTTTGTCCTTTCTGCCGAATTTTTTCATTGGCAGCCTTCAAATTCAGGCTTAACTCTTCTATATCCACAGGCTTCTGCAGATAGGCAAAGGCCCCAAGCTTCATGCAGGTCTCCCTGTCAGCATCTGACCCATGGCCTGTTAGAATGATGACTTCGATTTCAGGCCTGGATGACTTGACCTTTTTAAGCACTTCAATACCGTCAATACCCGGCATTTTCAAATCCAGGATCATCACATCGGGTTCATCCTCTTCCACAAGATTTAAAGCGGATTCACCGTCATAGGCAATGGCGGAACCCACGTCACGCATCTGCAGTCTTTCGGAAAGGGTCTGTACAAATTCACGTTCGTCATCCACTAAAAGAACTTTTGACGGGATCTGGAAATCGAACTTGCGATAGATATCTGCCTGGTAAAAACCCTTGCCGATCCGGGTTTCAACCGAAGATACCCCTTCAACCTGTTGTACAATATTTTTAAGTTCTTCTTCAAGTTTTCCTAAAAGAAGAACATTGGTATTGATGGTCAGGGTAACTAACCCGTCCCGGGCGCTGACGCTTACGGCATGGCCTTCCTTGGACAATGCCACTTCCACCCGTGCTGCCAGAGCAAAATCATCGGCAGCCTTCCTGGACGCCTTGGTGGACTGAATCACTTCATTTTTCAAATTTTCAAGAATCAGGGATACCGCTTCATCTTTGGTCATCTTGTCCGTGGGCAGAAGAATGTCGTAAAGGGAAGCATCCCAGGGATCGGTAATCCTATGAAGCGTATTAGACCATGCACTGTAAGATTCGTCATCCTTTGATATCAGATTGACGGCATCTTTTTCACTTAAATTTTGCGTTTTCATGGCCTGTTCAATTCGAAATGCCTTGTCTGCAATCAGACAGATTCTTAATACATGGCTTATCGAAGCAGGGATCAAAAGACTTGTAAATCCATCAATCACGTAATTATCCTGGGACATTAGTTCTGCCATGGCGAGGCGCAGATAAGCAATGGAGCGCTCTTTTTCATGGGTGAACTTATTGAACACCGATGTTTTCTCAAGAAACGACCGGGCAATTTTCTTTTCGGACATTCCGGACAACCGGCCGGCCGAGGCTACCAGATCATTATCTGACAGCAATTTAAATCCGCTTTGATCAATAACATCTGAAACGATTGATTCTTTGCCGCAATATGAACCGCTGAAAAATGTCAGTATAGACATAGGATGTCTCCTTTTATATGAAAGTTTCAATAAATTGTCAAAGTACTTTCATGTTTCGTTGTGGGTTGGGCCTTAGGTGGTAATACACCAGGCCGGCCCATGGCTGTTATTTAGTTGATTCGGTTCCCAGGCAGTTTACGAGTAATGGACACTCATCTTCCTTGGTCTTATCATGGGTTTGTTTATGAACGATTGACAGTGCTTTTTCCATGGTGGGGTAAATGTTCTGGACCCCGATTTCTTCAAGCAAATGCGTACGTGCAAGTACCCGGTAAACCGCATCATTGACTCCGCTTAACGACACACCGTATCCGGCACTTCTCAAACGTTGAATAACAAGGGCCAGCGTTTCCTGGCCGGAGGCGTCTATATCGTTAATACCGTTACAGGCAATAATAAAGTGCCTTAGATCAGATGCCTCCTGGATACGGTCGTTTATTTCATCCTCAAGGTAGCTGGCATTGGCAAAAAACAGCGGGCCTTCAAAACGGATCAGTTGTATGTGATCACAGGTGGCAAGTTCATGTACACACGAATCTTTCAGCGCCTGATCTTCGCCCCTTGAAAGGGTGCTGATTTTGGGGCGCATGCTTTTATACAAGAACACGGCCAAAGACAGACTAACACCAACGTAGATACCACTTTCCAGATGAGGTGCCACAGCCAGGGTGACAACAAAGGTAATCACGGAAATCAGGCCGTCATACCACTGTGCTTTCCAGGAATGAATAAAACCGGAAACGTTCACAAGCCCGATAACCGCCATCATGATAACCGAAGCAAGGACAGCCTGGGGCAGGTGGTAAAGTAACGGTGTGAAAAACAGCAGGGTGATGATGACCATAATACTTGTAATGACACTGGAAAGACCGGAAACAGCGCCGGCCTGAAGGTTGACGGCACTTCTGGAAAAAGAACCGGATACCGGATAACTTTTACCGATAGAGCCCAGGATATTGGCAAGGCCCTGGCCAATGAGTTCCTGGTTGGGATCAAGCCTCTGTCCGGTTTTGGCCGCCATGGCCTTGGCAATGGCAATGGCTTCCATGAAACCGAGCAAAGAGATGATAATGGCATAGGGTAAAAGCTGCAGGAACACGGAAACATTAATTTCCGGCATACCAAGTTTTGGCAGTCCTTTTGGAATGTCACCTACCACTGCACCGCCGCCGGACAGCTTTATGGCCTGTGTATCAACGGCTTTATTACCCATCCTGATACGGTATACCCTGTCATCTACCCTGGCATCGGGCATCGGGCCACCTTTTGTGTAAAATACAATGCCTTTATTCTTATCCTCAACCGCGCTGAATTGCATCTCCCGAAGCCGGGTACGAATTTGGGACGCCTGGCTTTTGGCCGCATTTATTTTAGTAGTAAATACCCTGGACTGGTATTCGAGATCCAGCCGGTCAAGGGAGGAGGCATCATGAATGCTTTCTATCTTGGGTGTCAGCTTTGTCCGTTCAACACTTAAACCGGCAATGGATTCAATTGCATGGTTAAACGATAAAATATCCTGCTGGACCTGCTCATCCATGATCTGGGTACTTGTCACCGTGGCACTATGCTGGAACCCGGTGGCCCAGGAAATGATGGTGGTGACGGCAACCGCCACAAGTACGAAAGGTGCTCTTGGATTCAGCCGTTTTAACCCCACCATGATGGCAATGGATAAAATTCCCATGGCAAGGGTGGGCAGATGGGTGTAGTGAAAGGCACTTTCAATTACCCGTATAATGGTTTCATAATGGTGAGGTGCCTTGTCCACATATACGCCGAACAGCTTGGACAGCTGGGAGGTGCCGATGATAATTGCTGCAGCGTTGGTAAAACCGTTAACAACAGGATGGGACAGAAAATTAACAATAAGGCCCAGGCGCAGAACCCCAAGCAGCAGCTGGAACACCCCAACAGTAAGCGCCAGGATAATTGCATAGGCAATAAACGCTTCACTTCCGGCTGATGCCAAGGGTTCAAGACTTGCTGCGGTCATCAAAGAGACCACGGCCACAGGGCCGGTTGCCAGCTGGCGGCTGGATCCGAACAAAGAAGCGATCATGGGGGGCAGAAATGCCGCATAAAGGCCGTAGTAGGCCGGCAGTCCAGCCAACTGGGCATAGGCCATGGACTGCGGAATAAGCACCAGGGCCACAGTGAGCCCGGCCACAAAATCGATTTTGAATTTGCCCAGGGAGTAATCCTTGAACCACTCTATGAACGGCAGTATTTTGGTTAACATGTCGAACACCTTTCTAAGTTAATTGTCTAAGTCTTTAGCATGCGTCTGCAGGAGGTTACCAGTTCATTGAACAGTGCATTGGCATTATACAGATTGTACGTTTTAAACCGGACCACCCCGTCCACCATGGAAAAGATAATCAAAGCGGTTTTGCGGGCAGGCAAAGGATCAATGGAGCCGTCCTTTACCCCCATTTCGATACCGTCTTCATAGATGGAAACAAGACCGTCGTAAATGGCTTCCAGATAGCCCCGGCATTGGGGTACTGCCTCTGCCATCTGGTAGGGGTAGTACCTGTGCAAAAGAAGAAACTGATTCTCCATCTTGCCGGCCAGGTATAAATGGAAGGATACCGCACGTTCAATCATGCCCATGCCGCTGTCAAAATGCTGATTTCCCATATAGGCGTCAAATTCCTCCAGAATCATTTCTTTGGTCTTTTCAAGAACCGCTAAAAACAATTTATCTTTGGTCTTGAAGTGATAAAAAATGGTTCCTTCCGCCACATTGATCATTTTTGCCAGATCAGCGGTGGAGGTCTCTTTGAATCCGTTTTTGGAAAACAGCACAGTGGCAGCCTGCAGTATGGCATCTTTTTTGGACATAACACCTCTAAAATATTGAGTGACTACTCATTTTATTTGAGTGTATACTCAGTTGTTTATTTCCTGTCAAATGATTTTTAATGATTTTCTAAATTTTTTTTAAAGGATTGACTGACATGCAACACATTGAAACATCAGAAGATTATGCACCTAAGCAATGAAATTTTCTTAAAATTCAAGTGGTTCAATATGCAACACTGGTGTTTCAAATTGCAATAGATTAAAAAATCCATGTTTACAAAGGGGTTAAAACCTAATTATAATTCATCTTTAATTTTCTGAGATGGACTTAAGAAAGAAAAGGAAAACAAAAATGAAAGGCTTTAAATTTGCCGGAATCTGTGCCGGAATTAAAAAAAATAGATCCATGGATCTTGGCCTGATCTATTCGGAAAAACCTGCTTGTGCAGCAGCATTATTTACACAAAACCAGGTGGTTGCAGCCCCTGTTATTCTTGGCAGAAAAACCATGGAAAAGGGCATGCTCCAGGCAATACTGGTCAATTCGGGGAATGCCAACTGTTTTACCGGGGCACAGGGAATAGCCCATGCAGAACAATGCGTTGAACTTGTGGCCAAAGCCCTTAAAATTGACCCTGAACATGTATTGGTCTCTTCCACCGGGGTGATCGGTGCGCCCTTGCCTATGGATAAAATTGAAGCAAAAATTCCAGAAGCTGTGAGAAGTCTTGACTCTTGTACAATTGTAGATTTTGCCGGCGCTATCCTCACCACGGATACCTGCACTAAAATGGTGTCCCGCAATGGAAAAATCAATACATCCGGGGATGAAAAAAGCTTTACCATTATGGGGGTTGCCAAAGGTTCAGGTATGATTCGGCCGGATATGGCCACCATGCTTTCCTATATATTTACTGATGCTGATATTTCAAGCAGCCTGCTCAAACAGGCACTGACCCATGCCGCGTCTCGTTCCTTTAACCGGATTACGGTTGACGGGGATACCAGCACCAACGATACCCTTGTATGTATGGCCAACGGGGCAGGACAGGCAGTGATCGACAATGATGAATCCTTTGGGGTATTCCAAGCGGCTTTAGATGAAGTCTGCTATGAGCTTGCTAAAAAGATTGTCAAAGACGGGGAGGGTGCCACAAAGGTTGCCGGCATCACGGTCAAAGGCGCTCTGACCTCTAAGGATGCATTTAAAGCAGCCGAGGCCATTGCCCATTCCCCTCTTGTCAAAACTGCCCTTTACGGCCAGGACCCCAATTGGGGCAGGATCACGGCGGCGGCAGGAAGATCCGGGGTTACAGTGGACCAGGATAAGATGGATTTGTATTTTGATGATGTCCTGCTGGTTCAAAACGGGCAGTGGCAGGGGGAAGATGTTGAAAAAAAAGCGGCGGATATTATGAAGCAGAATGAAATCAGCATTGTTCTGGATCTCAATCTCGGTGACGGCCAGGATCAGTTCCTATTCTGTGACTTTAGTGAAAACTATGTCAAAATCAACGCCGATTACAGATCCTGAAACAGTGCAAGGTATCCGGCTGCAGAAAATTTTAGCCCATAGCGGGCTTTGTTCGCGCAGAAAGGCCGAAACCCTTATCCTTGAGGGCAGGGTGTCAGTGAATGGAATGGTTGTAAAAGCACTTGGCACCAAGGCCGATCCGGCAAAGGATAAGGTCTGTCTTGACGGCAAGCCCGTTCACTATACATCGGACAAAACCCGCGAATATACCTATCTTGCCGTAAACAAACCCAAAGGGGTGGTCACAACCTGCGCCCAGAAAAATGCAAAAATTATTCTGGACCTTGTGCCGGTAAAAAAAAGAGTTTATCCCGTGGGGCGGCTGGATAAGGATTCAGTGGGGCTTGTTTTGCTGACCGATGACGGTGACCTGCATAACCGGTTATCCCATCCCTCCCATGACCATGAAAAAGAGTATCTGGTGTTTGCTGTACGGCCTGTCAGTGACCGGGATCTGACTGCCATGGCCCAAGGCATGGTGATAGACGGAAAAAAAACCCGGCGGGCCAGGGTCCGCAGGGTTTCTGAAAACGGATTTAAAATTGTTTTAAAGCAGGGGTTAAACCGCCAGATCCGGAAAATGGTGGGCAAAACCGGTAATCAGGTGACCATGCTCAAACGGATCCGCATGGCCAATATCCGTCTTGGCAGTCTGCCTCCCGGCAAATGGCGACATCTCACCGAAAAAGAGGTGAAAAAACTGAGGCTCGTAATCAAATAAAACCATCCATATGACTTGCCTTTTAAGCCGTCTTCCGCATTGCGTCACTGGGCACATATTTTGAATATGCTCCCAGTAACGCGCCGTGAACACGACTTAAAATTCTAAGTCATATTTGGACGGTTTTAATCTGATCCCGAGCCTAAGACAGTGATTGAATACCAATACTTTTTCTAACTTTATCCAGGAAGGGCACGGAATATTCCCTGGCCCGAAGCGCCCCTTTTTTCAAAATATTTTCAATATCTTTGGGGTTGGCTATCAGCTCTTCGTACCGCTGTCTGGGTTCTTTTAAAATATCATTGATGTATTCAAACAACTCCTGTTTCATGGCACCCCAGGCAATGCCTTCCCGGTAACGCCGTGCCAGGTCTTTTGTCTGTTCCTGTGTGGCAAAGGCCCGGTAAATTGAAAACAAAGTGCAGGTATCAGGATCTTTGGGTTCATCGGGCCCCAGGGAATTGGTCTGGATCTTCATGATCATTTTGCGCAGCCGTTTTTCCGTATCAAACAGCGGAATAAAGTTGTTGTAGCTTTTGCTCATTTTGCGCCCGTCAAGGCCACAGAGTACGGCAGCGGTTTCATCCACAACCACCTCGGGCAGCACAAATAACTCCTTGTAGGTATGATTGAATCTTGCGGCAATATCCCTTGTCATTTCAAGATGCTGTATCTGATCCTTGCCCACGGGCACCTTGGCGGCATTGAACATGAGAATATCGGCAGCCATGAGAATGGGATAGGAAAAAAGGCCCATGGTGACGCCCTGGTCCGGATCTTTTCTTTCCTGTTCCTCGTTTTCCTGAACCGCAGCCTTGTATGCATGGGCTCGGTTCATCAGTCCCTTGGCGGTCAGACAGGTTAAAATCCAGGTAAGTTCCGGAATTTCAGGAATATCAGACTGCCGGTAAAATACACAATTGTTGTAATCCAAGCCTAGGGCAATCCAGGCTGCTGCAATTTCAAGGGTGGATGTTTTTCGTTTTTCCGGGTCATGATTTTTTATCAGGGAGTGGTAATCTGCCAGGAAATAATAAGAAGTCAGGTCCGGATTTTTGCTGGATTCAACAGCCGGACGAATCGCCCCTACATAATTGCCAAGGTGAGGCGTACCCGAAGTGGTAATGCCTGTTAAAAAGTCTGCGTTTTTCATTTATTTATATTCCTAAATTAATTTAGTCTTATGCAAAAAAAGGGAAGTACCAGAATCTTATCTTTTTTTCAAGCCACGCCTTTTTAGTGCAGCAATTCTAAATTTGGGTTTTATTGGTTCCATAGACAAATCGGAATTGCTATCGGCATCGGAATCAAAAAAAGGAGATTCGATGCCGATTCCGAGAGGCCATCAATCACTTGGCCAAATTTAGAATTGCTGTTGATCACCTGGATATTTATCATAAGAAATAAATCAGATAAGGATTGGTATTTTTAGGGGCGATATTGCTCTTTTGGGCCCCAAAAAAGCGATTATAGGCCCGTTTTAGGGAGCATTTTTTGAGCTATCTCCTTGAAGGGCAACCCTCTTGCTCGGTTCGCCCTCCGAAACCAGGAATTTTTTAAATCTGAATATTGGTATACTGCTCTGTGATCTTAAAATCATAATCAGGATATTCATACAGAGAATGCCGTTTCTCCGATTGTCCGATGGAATATCCCCAGATACTCTTGTAATCGGAAATATCTTCGCCCATATACTCCAATTGACGCAAATAGTCATTGATGGCTTTGGATTCCACGATAATTACTTTTCCCATTTTATGGATAATAGGACTGTGAGCCCGGCTGGGATCATGGTCAAACTGAAGAATCCGTCGCCCCCGCCTTGTGATGCCGATGGTCCTGAACGACAGACTTTTTCCAACCCCTGGCATATTGAGCACACTTCTGTCCGTTGACAAAAAGGGCAGGTCAAGCGTTTCTTTTAAATGATTGATGTTTTCAGCCATTTTGGGTGCGTCCAGTGAAAAATCCTTAATCTGATCATGGTATTTGTCCGGAACCAGACCAATATATTTTTCTTCAATTTGCTCCTGGACCAACCTTGCATTGGTGGCAAAATTATAGACATTTTCATGGTAGCCTTTGACACTGAATGAATAATAGGGAACGATGCCGACATCGCTTAACACCTGCCGCAGTTTCGCCCCATGCCCCCGCCGGGACGCCGCAGTAATATACACATGCTGGTTGGTCACAATCCAGCCGGCCGATAAAATCCGCTGAATCACGGTTTTGACCTCCGGGGTCACTTCCATGGGAGAAATAAAGTGGGTCTGGATTACAAACTGCTTTATCCCAATCCGGCTTGCCTTTTTCCGGAAATCCTTAAGAATGTCAATCAATCCTGAATCAACCCGCTGGGGCAGATAGACAGGTATCCTGGTTCCCAGCCTGCACCGCTGCATTTCAGCGTATTTTTCACCGTTGGGCCGGTCTTTATTGGCTTCAATTTTCCTTTTGGCCATATTGTATACCGCATCCAGAATTTTTTTTAAGGACCGGTTGGAATTCATAAAAGCATCGCCGCCGGTGATGAGGATATCTCTGAGCTGGGCATCTTCCTCGAAATATTTCATGTATTTTTCCAGCCTTTGATTCCATGATCCATCGGCTTTTAACTCATCAAGGTTGAAATTGAGAATACCGTTTTGAAAATTATACATCCTCTGGCATGATGAACAAAGACCGCCGCACGCCCTTCCCCTGGTGTTAGGAATGAGGATGGCCACCTCGGGATACCTGCGGTGGACATTATTGCGGGAGGGCAGAATCCAGCCTGCGGCATTAGGCTTGCCCGGCTCTACCCGGTCTTCTTTTTCCCATGCCGTAATATCCCCAAAACTTTCCACAAGCTCTTTGCTGTAGATTACATAATCTCTTATGGCAAGTTCCGCCCCCACAGCAAACCACGGCGCATTAACATTTAATAGGGAAAGGTAATAAAGGTTGATGAAAAAAGGAATCCCTTTTTCTTCGGCATCATGGAGCACCTCCATGGTGATGGGATCCAGGGAGTGGTTTAGCAGCTCATCCAAAAGATCGGCATTCCGGACGGCAAATTTCAAGTGAAAACTGGTTTCATTCCACCACCCAAGGGCTGTTTCCAGCTTCTCTGCGTCGGTTAATCCCGTTTCAAAGCAGTATTTGGGATCATTGATTTCCCCCTCGTCCATCTTGGCGATAATGATCTTTAAAATCCGCCGTTGATTGCTTTCCCTGAGTTCTGTAATTTTTGGCTCCAGCCCTGAAGGATATAGCTCCATCCACTCTTCAATATCTTCTCTGGAGGGGATGTCCCGTCTTTCCTTGCCTTTGAACTGACGGAACAAATGGATCATGTCGTCAAAGAAATCAGGTAGCGCCCCGCCCGTGCCTTTGTTGATGGCCAGCCAAAGCAGTCTAAACG
>JAQYWJ010000267.1 GCA_030145005.1 Desulfobacter sp.
CGAATTAGTTTTTTTTAAGTGGAATATCCCATTTTTTCATGTACTTCCAGACAAGGGTCCGGCTTTTCCCAAGTTGTCTTGCCACCTCAGCCTTATTCCAGTTGCAGGCATCCAGAAGCGATACCAGACGCTCCCGGGTCAAGGGGGTCGGGGAAAAGTAAGGCGGATTTGAGAATGAAGAGGTCCCTGGGGACGCCGCATAGAATGGATTCTGCCCGCAAACTTCGTCAGGCAGGTCCGCACGGCTTATTTCCCGGGTGCGGCACAGCACAAATCCATGGGCAATGGCGTTTTCCAGTTCCCGCACATTTCCGGGCCAGGGATAGGCCATCAGCGCTTTCATGGCATCTGGGGTCACATTACGGATGTCCATGCCCTCGTGCTTGTTCCCCTTTTCAATGAAGCTCCGGACCAGCAAAGGGATATCCTCCAAACGCTGCCGCAACGGCGGAAGCCGGATGGGAAACACCTTAAGCCGGTAATACAAATCCTCACGAAACCTACCCTCCCGGGTCAGGGTGTTCAAATCTTTATGGGTGGCGGCAATAATCCGGATGTCAATTTTCTTTTTCCGGGTATCCCCCACCCGCTCAATTTCCCTTTCCTGGAGTACCCGCAGCAGCTTTACCTGCATATATGGCGTCAGTTCCCCAATTTCATCAAGAAATATGGTGCCGGTGTCTGCCTGTTCAAAGCGCCCGATCCTGTCTTTATGCGCACCGGTGAACGCGCCCTTGACATGACCGAACAACTCACTTTCCAGCAGCGTCTCGGATAGTGCCGAGCAGTTCACCGTTACCAGGGGACGCTGCCCCCCGGCCGCTTCATAGTGGATGGCCCGGGCCACAAGCTCTTTTCCGGTACCGCTCTCCCCCTGGATCAGGATGGTCGCCCGGCTGTCTGCTGCCGCCCGGATGGCATGGAATACCTTTTCCATGGCTGCTGATTTCCCAATGATATTGCCAAGGGCGTAACGCTTTTCAAGTTCCTGTTTGGCAGAAGCTTCCCGGGCCTTGATGGCTTTGATTTCCGTTAAATCGGTCAAAGTTTCCACAATACCCAGAATATTACCCTTTTCATCCCGGACCAGTCTGGCATTTTTGATCACCGGCACATCATAACCGTCTTTGTGCCGGATAAAGCATTCCTTGGTTTCTGTTTTGCCATGCGCCAGCACCCCGCATTGGGATATATCCGCCGGATTCACCTGATCATAACACCGGCTGCATTTTATCAGGCTGCAACTCTGGCCCACAGCCTGTTCGGCGGTGTAGCCGCTGATATTTTCCATAGCCCGGTTCCAGGCTGTAATTTTACCGTCCTGGTCCAAAGTAAAAAGCCCTTCAGCCATGGCATCTAAAATATGGTTTAAAAAATTAAGGTTCCAGACCCCGTGATTATTCACATTTCACCCGTATAGTTAGTGTTTGAACGCAAAGCCCCTAACGTTACCCGACACCGGGTAATGATAAAGAACGTTACGCAATAATTAATTGTTATCCTCAAACGGGTTGTTTTTCTTCTTCTTGCCTGTCCCCTGACAGGCATCACGCATTCAGGTGGATACACCCATTTTAGGAAGAATATAAATTTGAAACAGCAGATAAACTGCAACAAAACCGATCACAAATAAAAAGTCCATTCACTCTCTCCTTTAACATTAGAATTAAGCAGACCCATCGTGCTTATTTTATAAAATATAATAATCTCAATGTATAATAGTATAGCAAGCAATATGCCAAAATGGCTACGCATTTTCAGACATTATTTATTCGGATCACTACAAAAAAAGGATTAGTGCTTGCTTACTAACAACTATGAGCTATTATCATATTAAAAATAGGCATGCAGAAACCAAAAGGAAGTTAAATTATGATCCAGAAACCCAAACGTATTTTGTTCGCCTCGGACCTGTCCACCAACATGAAAGAGGTCTTTAAACATGCCGTATCCCTTTCCACGCTAAGCGATGCGGGCATCATCGTACTTCATGTCATGGAAGAGGCCGGCAAAAATTCAGAACGGCGTGTACAGCGTGCATTTGGTGAAACACTTTACAACACTTTAAGATCCGAACAAAAAGCAGGTGCCCGGAACCTGCTCACGGGGAAAAATGTGGATGCCCTGGGTATCAAACAGGCCATTGCAGGTTTCCTGAAAGACAGGGAAAGCAGTCAGCCGGATATTGAGGTGAGTTCTCCCATTGAAAAAATTCTTGTCACGGAAAGTAAGTCCATTGCCGATGAAATCACACGGACAGCGGTGGAAGAAGGATGCGATATTATTATTATGGGTTGTAAACACCAAAGTTTTATAGAAACTGCCATCGGGGAAAACATTGCCCGCAAGCTACTCAAACGAACTTCTGTTCCTGTTTTAGTGGTGCCTTTACTGAAATGATAACAACGGCTCAATCCCGTCAAATCACAACCTTTGATAATTTTACGTCTGTGGTATATGTTGCGGGTCGGAAATAAAAATTTTAACCAACGCCTGACTATGGAGGCTACGTGGCTGAAATAAAAGATATTGTACTGATTTACCTGGAAGACGCACCCGTCAGTTTTGCAAGGATTGAAGATATTGTGCCGGACCGTAAAAAAGACTGGTACCAGATCAGACTGCTGATGCTGCAGATACCGTTGCAGGTCGTCACCTGGATTTTAAAGGCTGAATACATCAATGGGGATGTCTTTTCCATGAACGGCAAAAGCATGCGGCTGGAAAAGGTGGAAGCCCCGGCTTTGCCCGTTGAACATGACGACTTGCCTGAAACATCACCAGAGAACAGCAAAAATCTTGAATCCCTTGAACCGGAAGATGCTCCCGAAAAAAGTCAGGACAACATTATCTCCTTTTCCAAACGGAAAAATCATAAAAACGGTCAGGAACCATAGATTGACCGGCCCTACCGGCATCCTGTCCGCCTCCCGGCGTACAGATATACCAGGATGGTACACACCCTGGTTTCTGAACAGAATTGAAAAAGGGTGTTTTTTTGTAACCAATCCATTTAACAGACAGTCCCGCAGGGTTAATGCAACCCCCAAGGATATTCACACCATTGTTTTCTGGTCCAAAAATTATGGCCCGTTCCTGGCACTGGACGCCCACAAAATTTTAGCCCAAAAAGGCTTTCA
>JAQYWJ010000043.1 GCA_030145005.1 Desulfobacter sp.
TAGTCCGGGGTTTAAATCCTGCTCTTGGGAGATGTTGTTTTTGACATAGTCCACGCTGTGAAGAATAGATATCGTTAGAAAACGGAACGGCTTTGACCCCACAATGCTTTTGTTATTGAAGACTGCTTTTAAATACCGGTGTTGATTAGAAAAATCGCTAAAATCATATAATATTTTTGCAAATTTAAAATTTTTGATGTATCGTTTTCATCAACGGCATTATCAAACATAGGAATGCCTTCATTCAGTACTATAATTTTATTCATATGTCTTATTCTTGGTGTATGTTGGTAATTAAAATACCAAACTGCAAACAGACAATTCTTGAAGAATATTTTTTAATTTCTAAATTGAGGGGGAGGGAAGAGATGGTGAGAGCAAAACTTCTATTTAAACCGAAAACAATTAAAGCATGCATTGCCCTGTTGGCCGTCAGTTTATTTCTTGTTAGCGTTCAACATGCTTCCGCGCAAGTGAAAACAAAGACTGTTGAGGGTTTCGACGGTGTGATCGCAAAGAAATACGAAGATTCTAAAGAGTCGTGGCCAAAGTCAACTACTCCGCCGGAAAACGCACCCAATGTCCTGATTTTATTGCTTGATGATGTGGGGTTCGCTCAGGTGGAAAGCTTTGGAGGGTTGATTCATACTCCAAACATTGATCGGCTTGCGGAGAATGGTTTGCGTTATAACAATTTTCACACATCGGCTTTATGTTCACCTTCTCGAGCTTCTCTGATGGCAGGCCGTTATCCTCACTCAATCGGTCTTGGTAGCCACGCCCTCACGGCAATGGGATTCCCGGGCTATAATGCGATCGTTCCGGAAACGGCGAAATCCGTTGCAAATTATCTTCAGGAAGAAGGTTATGTAAATTATGCCTTAGGGAAATGGGACCACACTCCTCTTTATGAAGTGTCTCAGGTAGGTCCTTTCCATCGATGGCCAAGTGGAGAGGGTTTCGACCATGCCTACACATTCATGGCAGCTGACGTGCATCAATTTATTCCTGTCATGTGGAATGACCACTCTCCGGAAGAATACCGCAAGTCGGAACATCTTGACAAAGACCTGGCTGATCGAGCGATTGAATGGATTACGGGTCACAAATCCCTCAAACCGAATGATCCCTTCATGATGCTTTGGGCATCAGGCTCTATGCACTCTCCCCATCACGCTCCCGACGAATACATCATCCGTTACCGAGGGAAATTTGATATGGGTTGGGATAAGGCACGTGAACTTATAATAGAAAAACAAAAAAAACTGGGGATAATACCTAAGGATACAAAACTCACAGAGCGAATAGACGAGATCCCTTCCTGGGAGTCACTTTCCGAAAAAGAGAAAATGCTTTATGCCCGTCAAATGGAGGTGTTTGCAGGACAGATGGAACATGTCGATTACCAGATTGGTAGAATCATAGATGCACTTGAGCGTGTTGGCGAGTTGGATAACACACTTATTTTCGTGACTGCTGACAATGGAGCCAGTGGCGAGGGTGGACTCGCAGGTACTTTTAACGAGACTTATGTGCTCAATGGCCTACAGACTGATTTTGAATCCAATTGGCGGAACTACCCCGACTGGGGCCGTGAAAACACCTATCCCCACTACCATGCAGGGTGGGCTATGGCAGGGAATACCCCATTCCGCTATTTCAAACAAAGCGAACATCGCGGTGGTCAACACGATGCCCTTGTGGTTCACTGGCCAAACGGCATCAATGCTAATGCTAAGGGAGAAGTTCGGAGCCAATACCATCACATTGCAGATATCGCCCCTACCATCCTTGAAGCTGCTACACTTGAAGTGCCTGAAAAATACCATGGTGTTGAACAACAACCGATGGACGGTGTATCCATGATTTATTCTTTTAATGATAATGATGCCCCCAATCGAAAAAAACGTCAATATTATGAGATGTTTGGTAATCGTGCAATCTGGGTAGATGGATGGAAAGCAGTTTCATTACATGGCAAACGAATGCCTTGGGACGTGAACTCTGTCACTCCATTTGAAGATGATGAATGGGAGCTATACCATGTTGCTGAGGATTTTTCCGAAAGCACTAACCTCGCGACAAAAAAGCCAAAAAAACTTGAAGAACTGGTTGAAATTTTCGATGAAGAAGCCTGGAAATACAACGTGTATCCGCTTTATGACGATATGATTAAGCGTCTTGCAAAAGTCAATGACGTCCTGTTCGGTGACCAAAAGGAATTTGTGTATTACGCACCCGGTGCGGTTCGGATTGCTGAAAAAGCCTCTGCTCCAGTCAAGGGTCGATCCCATGAAATTGTTACTTCCGTTGATCTTAAAGGAATTGAAGAAGGTGTGATCGTGGCATGTGGCGGTATGACAGGTGGATACACTATGTTTATAAAAAACAATCGGCTTTACTTTGATTATAACTACCTCGATGGTGTCTACTATACTATGGAATCGCCAGAATTGCCTACTGGAGAAACTGAATTCAAGTTCAAATTTGAAGCCACTAAAATGTTTGGTGGTAAAGGTAAACTATATGTCAATGGAAAAAAGGTAGATGAAGTTGAAATGCCGGAAATGCACCGCAGTACATATTCTTTAGCTGAGACTTTCGATATTGGCATTGATACGGGAACTCAGGTTTCAAAACTCTATCAAGGAACATTTGGTTTTAAAGGAGAATTAGACAAAGTCATGATCACTCTTACACAATAGTCATCGTCAAATAGTTAACAGCTTGAAAACAGCGGGACGGGTTCAAAAACCTGTCCCGTTTTATCCAAACCAATAATTCTTGCGTAAATTTTTTTCTAAAAACCACACTTTTCAGAAACGAGTTTTGCAAAACAAGACCGTGTACTATGTCATTATTGGCTGATAACCCTTATTAAAAAGATGTTTAACTGGTTTTCAAGTGCTTACGTGTATCAGAAGCGACAATTTGTATTAAAAATCAACAGCTCAATGTTTTTTATTTTTGCTTATTTTTGAATTAGGACTTGAGCGACACATATGTCTATTTATGAACTCCCAGGCGTTTCTTAAGCAGGGTGTTGACTATTTTTGTTATTGGGGCCTGGTATGTAAAATCCGGCAGATCAAACCGAGGTGTTTGAGGCGAGGACTACTTGTCTGACAAGCTCAGTTTTTCAGACGAATGAGCACAGTAGACTATCCGGTACCTTAAACCGAGATGAATGTCGGTGAGGTGAGTGAGCTTTTCAAGCTTTTAAAGTGAATGATTTTGATTGAGGACTTGAAAGCCAATGATGTGGTTGTCGTGGACGGCAATTCCGTGGTAAGGGATATCGTCGTGGAGGGGAAAGTGCCCATCGGGTTTTACCGATACCCTTCAGGGCGGGGTAGTTGACGCTTGCATCTCCGGTGTATATTTGTTTCTTTGCGACTAACATAGCACGGTCGAATACGGAATGAAAACGGCAAAAAGGGAGGATGATTTCCGATTCTTTATCTTCTTGACAGATTGCATTTTATTCAGTTGTATAAAACCTGGTCCTCTGGACCAGGTCAGAGATAAAGGGCTCTGCCCTTCTCAAAAAGGTCGAAGACCTTTGGAAACAGACGCTTTTGAATGTTACCGTTCAATTGTTCCAAGGTCAGGTCTCGAATTTTGTGTGAGGACAGTAGTTCATGCCCTCTGGGCTTAATCCAAGGCCTGGCCCTCAGGGTCAGGATCTTTACTCTCCTATGGTCATGGATATGCTTCCATAATCGGAAAGGCATGCCCGCCTCTTCCCCCCCCCCTTTCCGATGGACAAACAGCCCAATCGTGATTCAGTTGGATGAAACCTTTATCAATCAAAGAAGAACCAACATGTTCAGATTTAAGATAATCGTGTTTTTTGTTCTTTTTTTGTTTTTCCTTGCCTCCTGCGCTCCGGCACCTTCTTTCCTGAAAGAAACCGGCAGTCCGGCCGTTGTTCCTCCGGATCCGGATTTGCCCTTCAGTCAATATGTTCAGGAAAGCAGAAAAAATATTGAACATATCTTGAGTGACCTCCGGTTCGCCAATGGAGATAGTCCCTATCTTGGTGAATATACGGCTGCCCAGGCAGCACAAATGCGGGGGCCCTTTGAACTCCTTCCGGAAAACGGCAGTACAGGACCCGGCAAAGGCAAGGGCTTTCTCCTCATCCACGGGCTCACCCACTCCCCCTACCGGATGCGCAGTATTGCCGACTCCCTGCATCAGGCCTATCCTAACGGAACCATCCGGGCTGTGCTGCTGCCCGGCCACGGTACGGTTGCCGGAGACTCACTGACCATGAGGCATACGGACTGGATGGCAATCACCGACTATGGGGTCCGCAGCTTTGAAAAGATGGAGACGATTTCCGATCTCTACCTGGTGGGATTTTCCACCGGTACGGCCCTTGCCGTCCGCCATCTGCAGAACAACCCCAAAAGTCCAAAAATCAAAGGGCTCATCCTGATCTCCACAGCCGTTAAAGCCAAGACCGGGGCTGCCTTTCTCAGCCCCTACCTGCGCTGGGCAAAGGACTGGCTCGCCACATTTGAAGAAAGAGACGCGGCGCAATATGAATCATTTTCCGTCAATGCCGGCGCCGAATTTTTCCTGCTCACCAAGAACATTATGAAAAGCAAAACCCCCATTGACGTTCCGGTACTCATGGCGGTCAGTGCCGACGATGAAACCATTGACGCCAATGCAGCCCGGCAGTTTTTCTGTGACCGGGTGAACGCCCGGCGCCGCGGCCTGATCTGGTATGCATCCCGCCATGCCGAGCGGAACATTGATCCGCCCTGTGAGGACATCAAAGAAGTCAAACTGGGTCCGGTGGACCGGGAATTCCAGGGAACCGCATACCGGTTCGCCAATTACGCCCATACGGCCCTATCCATGAGCCCGGCAGATCCCCATTACGGCGTTAATGGTAAGTATCACCATTGCAAAGCCTATGATTCTCCGCCGGATATGGAAGATTTCGATAATTGCCAAAAAGGCTCAGCCAGAACCATTTTCGGAGAAAAGGACATTGCCTCCAAAGCGGCTAAAAAAGAGCTGGGTTACGATTACTGGAGAAGAGGAACCTTTAATCCGGATTACCCGAGACTGGAAAGGGCCATAATCTGCTTTGCCGATGAGACCTGCGACCTTCAAAAATCTCTGGATGATCAATAAAAACAATCTAATCAGCTGGGAAACATGTTGTCTTCAATTTCCACAGCTACGGCGCTTGTGCCAAGCAGTGCCGCAAACCGGCCCAGGGTGATGGGCAGTACGGTTTGGGCATAAAACTCAAGACTTTTGATAACGCCCTGGTAGAAGGGGATATCTTTCTTTTTGGCCTTTTCAAGTTTTTGGGCAGCGGTCACGGCGCGCCATAGCAGCAACCATGCAAAAATGGTATCACCGGTGGCATCCAGGAACGGATGGGCATTGGCAAAGGCGGCAAGCACTTTGTGACCCATGGCGGTGGTGCCCATGTGAATGGCCACTTCACCTAATTTGTTTACCACCTCTTCAACCTTGGTCGCTGCGTTTTCGAGTACCGGAATATCCTTGGCCCGGGCAATTGTTGTCTGCATTTCACCGAACAGGTCCATGACGGGCTTGCCTTTGTTCAGGCCGAGTTTACGGCCTAGGAGGTCCATGGCCTGGATGCCGTTGGTACCTTCGTAGATCATGGTTATTCTGACGTCGCGCAGCAGCTTGGCCATGGGATACCCTTCGATAAATCCGTAACCGCCGTAGACTTGCATGCCTTGGGAGCAAACCTCAAAGGCCCGGTCTGTGACATACCCTTTGGCAATGGGGGTGAGTACTTCAATAAAACCCTGGTATTTGGCCTTTTCTTCGTCGGTTGCCGCATATTGGGACATATCAATGCAGTAATGAATATAGTAAATCAAGGTACGCATGGCTTCCACATTGGATTTCATTACCATGAGCTGGCGTCGTACATCCGGATGGCGGAAAATGGGGACCGCCGGGGCGTCGGGGTTCCGGATTTCCGTCAGATCCCGGCCCTGGATACGATTTTTGGCATAATCCAGTGCATACATATAGGCTGCGCCGGCACAGGCAAATCCCTGGACTCCTACAAGCAGCCGGGCTAAATTCATCATCAGGAACATGGCTTTCATGCCCTTGTTTTCTTCGCCTAAAAGGGTGCCCACACAGTTACCTTTGGCGCCCAGGGACAAGGAGCAGGTGGCGTTGCCGTGGATGCCCATTTTATGCTCAATGCCGGTGCAGATGACATCGTTGAATTCGCCCAAAGATCCGTCTTTCTTAACTCTGTATTTCGGAACCAGGAATAAGGAGATGCCTTTGGTGCCGGCAGGGGCGCCTTCAATGCGGGCCAACACAGGATGGATGATATTTTCTGCCAGATCATGTTCGCCGCCGGAGATAAAAATTTTTTCACCCACAATGTTGTAAGTACCGTCGCCGTTAGGGATGGCTTTGGTGGTCAATGCACCGACATCGGAACCTGCCCCCGGTTCGGTGATCAGCATGGTGCCGGTCCATTTGCCGGTGTACATGTTTTTAAGATAGGTGTTCTTTTGTTCCTGGGTACCAAAATGCTCAACAAGATGACCTGCACCCCGGGTGCAGCTGCAGTACATCATGAATGGGTAGTTGGCACCGTTGAAATATTCGGCTATTGCCGCGGCAACGGTGAAAGGCATGCCCTGGCCGCCCCATTGGGGATCTTCGGTGGGGGCCAGCCATTCACCTGCATTGAACAGATCAAATACGCGCTTGAAAGACGGCGGTGTGGTGACCTTGCCGTTTTCAAATGTGCAGCCGATCTCGTCCCCTTCCTTTCTTATGGGGAGAAGCTCTTTGATTGCCAGATTTTTTGCCTCTTTAATAACCATATCAATGGTTTTTTTGTTAAAGTCGGCATAATTATTGTTTAGTTCTGCCAGGGTCTGCGCCTGAAGGATTTCGTGAACAACAAAATCAATGTCACGCTGGTCGGAAATTACCTGTGCCATGTGTCCTCCTCACTATGGGATTTTTAATGAACAAACGAAGTGTTTTGTTTTATTTTGGGGGGGACTATGGTGCTCCAAAATGAATTATCATTCCTTGCATTAATTTCGTCCCTTAGTCAAGAAATTTTTACAAACCAAAGCAATGCTGATATAAAGCTTCACCATGGAACAGATACTGATTTCAGCCTGTCTTCTGGGACAGCCGGTGCGCTATGACGGCAGGTCCTGTCCCTTTGAATGTTCACTCCTGAACCTGTGGCAGGCTAAAGGGTTGCTGGTTCCGGTCTGTCCGGAAATGGACGGTGGTCTTCCTGTGCCCCGGTCCCCGGCAGAGATCACCCCCGGCGGCGGCCCGGGGGTGTGGGCAGGGACGGCCCGGGTGATGACTCGGCAGGCTGATGTTACGGAGTTTTTTATCAAAGGAGCACAGGCAGCTTTGGACAAAGCGGTTGCCTGTGGTATTAAAACGGCCTTTTTGAAACAGAAAAGCCCGTCCTGCGGAAGTTGCCGGATCTATGACGGCAGTTTCAGCGGCTCTCTTGTGGACGGCATGGGTGTGACAACCGCGCTTTTAAGGCAGAACGGTATTGTGGTGTTTGGTGAGGACCAGATAGACCAATTGCCGTTTAAGCAAATATGATATTAATTGGTTGTAATACTTTGGGCCAAGGCCTACAAAAAAATAAAGAAGCCGGGACTGCCCGGGGGGAGAAAATTCTATGCCGGACATCATAGTCGATTCCTGGGGTATGCTCCAGGAGGAATTGTTTAAAGGTGCCTGGAATGATGCCATCCAAAGGTATCGGCCGCCCTTTGTTTACCGGGGTCTCTCCGATGCATCCTACCGCCTTGAAACCTCTTTGATGCGCCTGGGCGGACCGTTCTGGTCCCTTGAAAAGCATCTGCTGCGTAATTTCCGCAAATATTCCAGGGCCCAGGGGCGGGAAGAACCTGATTCCTTCTGGCACCTTCTGGCTGTGGCCCAGCACCACGGACTGCCCACCCGCCTCATGGACTGGACCTATTCACCCTATATTGCCCTTCATTTTGCCCTGGCCAACCTTGAGCGGTTTGACCTGGACGGGGTGATCTGGCGGGTAAATTATGAACAGGTCCATGACCGGCTGCCGTCAGAACTTAAAGGACAACTGGCAGCGGAAGGCGCCCAGGCTTTTACCGTGGAGCTGCTCACCAGTATCGGCCAGGAAAGGCCGGAGTGGCACACCGGGGAAACAACCTTTCATGAGTATGTTGAAACCTTAACCCAGTTTGATGCCCTGGGCCGGTCCGAGGAGTTCCTGCTTTTTTTCGAGCCGCCATCCATTGATGAGCGCATCGTGAACCAGTATGCGCTTTTTTCAGTCATGCCCAATCCACGCCGCGTAATTGATGACTGGCTGAACCTTCATGCCGATCTTTTCCAGCGCATCATTATTCCGGCGGACCTTAAATGGGAATGCCGGGATAAACTGGATCTGTGCAATATCACGGAGCGTGTGTTGTTTCCCGGCCTTGACGGGTTGGGGTCCTGGCTGAAACGTCATTACAGTCCTAAGACCTGAACCATTTTTTGAATAGTTATAATGATGTGACCACCTCGTGAATGACTTCAAACAGTGTCTGGGGTTCCACGCCTTGGGCTTGAGCAATTTCCTTGATGGTCTGATCCGGATCGGCTTTGATCTGTCTGGCATCAAGGCCGTTGATGATTTTTTCTGTATCCAGATTGTACTGGGTACATAGATCCTTTAAACGCATTCTTCCAATGCCGGGGAAGGGTTGGTCAGGAAAAATTTGGGCCGCGTTTGTTGTCTGGGGCGGCAGCATGGCCGCATATACATCTTTGGGAGTGCAGTTGTTTGCCCGGGCAATGTCAAGCAGGGTCCAGGATTCGTCTTCAAATGCAATGCCTGATTTTTGAAGCTGCTGCGTGATAACTTTAAGATCAAGACCGGTGCGTTTGGCAAACATCTTCAAAGAGGAGAGCTCCGCATGCCCGTAAGGGGGTTCTCCGTATTTTTGGGTCCCGGCATCCTTGAACGATGCACTGAAATCAAGAATAGTGCTCATGGGCGGGATATGAAGCAGGGTCCCAAAAGTGAAAAACAGCGTGACGGCAAGGGCCATATTAAAATCCGGGGTAAAAATTTTAAGCTGTTTTGCCTTGTTTTTCATATATGTGACCATGGGTTTCCAGTTATAGTACAGGTGCAAAAGGCCTGAGACGAGAAACAGAACACCAAGGTTAATATGAATATCGCCCCAAAGGGTTTTGGTTAATCCCATAAAGCGCCAGTCAGACCAGTAAGCAATCCGTCCATGGGGAACAACATAAAGGACAATGCTGGTCACGATCAGCAGCAGAAAAGATAAAAACATGGTTAACGAGGTGATTTTTCGCAGTTTCATGAAGTTTTCCTCCTGTTGGTGCTAAATTATTTTTTTTAGAGTCCCTTAGCTTGATACCGGGTCCAGGCAAAGCACCCGGATCTTATTTCCTGCTGCCTGCCATTTGAGATCAAAGTCAAACAGGCGAATACCGTATACACGGTCTTTATCCAACTCATCAGTCCGGGTGTCTCCTTTTATACTGGAAAAATGGGCATTGCTGTAAGCGGGCCGGGGATCATTTTCCAGTACCTGGGTAATGATGGGCAGCAGATTGGGTATGGTTTTTTCCCTTTCCCGGATCTGGGTCGCTGCCGTATCTGAGAAACTGACCTGGCACGTCTTGTTGTCCGGTGCCGGTGCAAAACCGTCCCGGGCATTATCCAACCGGTCTGAATAGGGCAGATAGGGTTTGATATCCAGAACAGGGGTCTGATCCAGGATATCCACGCCGGTCAGGTGAAGTACCGGCCCTTTGGCCGTAGATTCAATCTCTTCAAGCCGGACACAGGACATGCCGATGGGGTTGGGCCGGAAAGGGGAGCGAGAGGCAAATACGCCGACCTTTTTATTCCCCCCAAGGCGGGGGGGGCGTACCATGGGAGACCATTTCCCACCCTTTTTCACAGCCCTGTGAAAAACAAAAATCAGCCAGATATGGGAAAATTGTTCAAGTCCTCTTACAGCCTCGGGTCTTGCAAATTCAGGAAAAAATTCCAGCGTCCCCGGTGCCCCGGCCGCAAGGTTGGGCTGCCGGGGGATGCCGAATTTTTCCTTGAAACAGGTATGAATCACCCCAATGGGTTCTAAATGGATTGCCACAGGGTTTCCAGTTCGCTGATCCGTGATTCAAAATGGGATGCCGCCGCCTGCACAGGGGTAATGGATGCCATGTCCACACCCGCCACCCTGAGTTCGTCAATGGGGAACATGGAGCCCCCGAGTTTGAGAAAGTCAAGGTAATCGTCCACGGCAGGCTTGCCCTTGTCTGTTATCCGCTGGGCAATGCCCAGGGCTGCGGCCAGGCCCGTGGCATATTTATAAACGTAAAAAGAAGAATAAAAATGGGGGATACGCAGGCATTCCAGGGTAAGGGCCTCGTCAATGACCATGTTATCGCCGAAATATACGGATAAAAGGTCTTTATACACGGATGTGAAGGTTTCAATGGTCAGGGCTTGGTTTTCACCAGCCAGTCCATGGATGATATGTTCAAATTCGGCAAACATGGTCTGGCGGAAAAATGTGCCCCGGATATTGTCGATTTCCCGGTTCAGTATGTAGGCCTTCATTTTGGGGTCATCCCTGTATTTTTTCAGAAGATGCCGGGCCAGAAGTGCCTCATTAAGGGTTGAGGCCACCTCTGCCACAAAAATCGTGTAGCCGTGGGTGGGGTAGGGCTGGGCTTTGTTCGCAAGAAAGGTGTGCATGGAATGCCCTGCCTCGTGAATCAGCGTAAACAGGCTGTTAATGGAATTGGGATCATAGTTGAGTAGGATATAGGGGTTGGAGTCGTAACACCCCGAAGAGTAGGCCCCGCTTCGTTTGCCCTTGTTTTCGTATCTGTCCACCCAGCCCTTAAGCAGGCCCTGCTCCAGGGTGCGGCAATAGTCCTGGCCTAATGGCGCAAGCGCCTCAATGCAGGTCGCAACCGCCTGGTCATAGTCCATGTGAAAGTCAATATCAGGTACAAGCTGTACATAGGTGTCGTACATGTGCAGCTCGTCAACGCCCAGGGCCTGTTTCCTGAAATCAAGGTATTGGTAAAGGGGCGAAAATGCTTTTTTTACATTGATAATCAGGTTGTCGTAGACATCTTCCGGAACGTTATCCGCAAACAGGGCAGCCTTTCGTGCCGAATCAAAATGCCTGGCCCTTGACCGGAACAGATCTTTTTTTACTGAGGCTGCTAAAGTTGCGGCAATGGTGTGTCTGTGGTCATGGTATGTCCGGTAATACTGATCAAAGACCGTTTTGCGAAAATTTCTGTCTTTATTTCCCAGAAAAGTGATGAAGTTTCCATGGGTTAAAGGAAGCACATCGCCTGCGGGATTTTTTACCGTACCGAAATTGAGGTCTGCATTGTCCAACTGGGAAAAAATTCTTTGGGGGGCGCCCAGGCTTTCGCCGGCCATTGCCAACAGCTGTTCTGTTTCGGCAGTCCTGGTGTGGGGAATGTATCTGATTATCTGTTCCAGGTAAAACCGGTATGGTTTAAACGCGTCTTTATCCAGAAATATCGTCAGTTGATCTAATGGTATGGCCTGAATTTCAGGCGAAATAAAGCTTGAGGCCTCCTTGATGCGTGTGTAAAGATTAGAGGCGCGCTGGAAAAGCCCCTCGTTGTCCGACTGGGTTTTATCTTCATCGTTTTTCAGGTGGGCAAATGTATACAGAAGCTCCATTTCCCGCCCGACACTGTGGTCAAATTCAATGCAGGCTAAAAGCGCATCAGATCCCTGGGAAAGGGTGCCCTTGAAATCGTCATAGGTGGGCAGCTTCTTTTCCAGTGTCTGGAAAAGCGCTTCCCACGCTTCGGTGGTTTGAAACATGGGTGACAGATCCCAGCAGTCGCTTTGAAGGACCTCTTTTCTCAGGATGTCCGGCTGATGAACCATAAAAAAACTCCTTTAGCTGGTAAATAAATCAATTACAGGTATCTGGTTAGGGCATTGCGCAGATCTTGTCAAGGATTAACATTGCAATGCCTTGATTTTATAATTAGCCCAACCATATTTTTTGTTACCAGGCCGGATTTGTTGGCCTAATAAATGACTCAGATATTTGATCCAGGTAACTGTTTGTTTTTTAACCTACTTCCGAAAGATTGGGATAACGGGTGGGTTTCCAATAAGCTTTGATTATGTTGTGTCAGTGATAATTCGCGACGAAGAGGACAACCATCGGGTCCAGTAGTCCGCCTGTGCCGGCCCATATACCTGTTGATTCCGTGGAAAACGGTAAGCATATATTTTTCCATAATTTTCAAGGTCCTTTCCCGCAACCATCAATGCCCGCAGGTT
>JAQYWJ010000268.1 GCA_030145005.1 Desulfobacter sp.
CTGGAAACAATGGCCTTTGTTACGGTTACAGCGGAGAAACCCTACCTAAAAAAAAATAATATCGCCGTGGGGGATGTGACCGGTGTCATGGGACTGACCGGGGTCGCCCAGGGAACTATTGCCGTCACCTTTGAAGAAAAATGTATTTTAACGGTTGTTTCCAATATGTTCGGAGAAAAAATAGACGGGCTCAACGATGATATCGCCGATGCCGTTGGGGAATTGACCAATATGATTTCCGGACAGGCCCGGCGGGAACTTGATGAAATGGGCAAGGTGTTCAAGGCTGCCATACCATCAGTGATTACTGGAAAAAAACATAGCATCAGGCACTATGGGAATGGCCCTAAAATCGCGATCCCTTTTCAAACCGATGGTGGAAATTTTACAATTGAGGTGTGTTTTGATAGATAGAAGGTGGGTTTCAATCCAATTAAGGAGGAGAATGTGGCAATGGACACATCCATCAAGATTTTGATAGTTGACGATTTTGCGACCATGCGCCGTATTCTGAAAAATATTTTAAAACAGCTTGGTTTTAAAAATCTGGTGGAGGCCGATGATGGTACAACGGCGTGGGACGTCCTTGAAAGCCAAAGTATTGATCTGATTATTTCCGACTGGAACATGCCTAAAATGACGGGTCTTGAACTGCTGAAAAAGGTGCGGGCCAGCACTCAGTACAAGAAAGCACCTTTCCTGATGGTCACGGCAGAAGCCCAGAAACAGAACGTCATAGAAGCCGTACAAGCCGGCGTCTCAAATTACGTAGTCAAGCCGTTTACAGCAGAGGCCATTTCCGACAAACTCAAAAAGATCCTTAAGTAAGTTAGGTTTCCATGGCCCAAGCAACAGCCGAAAAAACAACAGACTCTTTTGACGCCTCGCCCAAAGATGCATCGGGTTTTAATCGCAGCGGCATTGCCGGCGTGAGTAAAGGACTGATGGCCGTGCTCGACCGGGTGCGTAAAGTTGCGCGCTTTGATTCATCGGTGCTTATCACAGGAGAAAGCGGTACAGGCAAGGAACTTATTGCCCGGGCCATTCATAAAAATTCAGCAAGAAAAGACGGCCCCATGGTGGTAATTAATTGCGGGGCCATTCCCAGCGAGCTTCTCGAAAGTGAGTTGTTCGGCCATGAGAGAGGCGCATTTACCGGTGCCCACCGGGCAAGGACCGGGCGTTTTGAAATTGCCGATAAAGGTACGATTTTTCTGGATGAAATCGGTGATATGAGCCCTGATCTCCAGGTAAAACTTTTACGCGCTTTGCAGGAAAGACGGTTCGAGCGGGTGGGTGGCTCCCAGACCATAGCGGTGGATATCAGGGTCATTTCCGCCACCAACAAAAACCTGACCGCTGCCATAAAGGATAACAAATTCAGGGAAGACCTGTATTACCGCCTTAATGTGATTCCCATCAACATCCTGCCCCTGCGGGAACGCCCTGAAGATATCATGTCCCTAGTGGACCATTTCCAGTCCGGTTTTGCACGGCGCAATACCGAATACATGCCCAAGGTATTTCCTGAGTCGGTAAAACAGGTGCTTCAGACCTATGAATGGCCTGGAAATATCCGGGAACTGGAAAATCTGGTGGAGCGGCTGTCAGTCCTTGTGGAAGAGGATACCGTCAGTATAGCTGATCTGCCGGGCTGTATGACCGGTGCCGGGACAGATGTTACCCCGGTCTGTGTGGCCGGTGTGTTCCAGAATAACATCGGTTTTAATGATGCCGTGGAATCATATCAAAAATCTTTAATTACACACGCCTTGAATAAAACCGGATGGGTAAAAGCCAAGGCCGCCGAAATGTTGAAAATGAACCGGACTACCTTGGTTGAAAAGATAAAAAAAATGGATATTGAACCGGAAGATGAGATGCCGGTTTTTTGACACCTGCCGCCGGAAATTCCTACACCCTGTCCAGACTTCTTTGTGGACTCATTTGCCGGACAGGCTCTTAAGGCCATTCAATCCAACGTTGCATAAAAAATTTATAAAAATGGCATATTACTTGCTTTTTAGTTCTCAAACCATGAATCCAACGGATATAAATATATCATGAGAGAATTAAGTCCCACATACCTGACGGTTTTATCGGCGGCCTGGACTGCATTTTTCTGCGTGTTCATTCCGGCAGGGACGACCATGGCCGGATACCCCATTGTCAAAGCAATCCACGTCAAGGACAATCCCTTTTCAGTGACGGTTAATATGACCGGCAAAGCCCCTGTAAAAGTTATCCGTGTCGGAAAACGGGAAGTCCTGGTGGCCATTAAGAATGCAAGCCTTACCAAAGGGCTTGTCATTGACGGAAAGGACAATCCTAACCTTGAATCCGTCCATGTGGAAACCCTTGAAGGCAACGTGGTCGCCTTGATGGTGACGAGTAAGCACACCAGTGAAGAAAAAATCAAATCCTCTTTCGATACTGCCAACAACCAGTTGACCGTGGTTTTAAATAAAGCCGTGAAGCTCGCGTCTCCCGTTCCCAAATCTGTCCCTGTTCCCCAGGCGGCGACTGTTCAGAAACCTTCAGCCCCAGGTGTTTCCAAACCTGGAAAACAGGCGATGGCTTCGGCAACCGGCCCCAGGGAAAAGCAAACCCTTGCCGATGCCCCTAATGAGCCTGCAGTGCAAGTGCCTGCTCCCCGGCCCCAAGCGGAGCCGACCCCGAAAGCACAGCCCCCGAATCCTGTCAAAAAAAAGGAAACCGGCATGGCTAAAGCGAATGAAAGAATCAAGGAACCACCGATTTGTACGCCCCCAAGGCGTCAGGCCAGTCGTTTTAAAGGAGATATCAGCGATATGTACCGGGGCGAGGATCCGTTGCAGGGCTGTCAGGCCAATGCGGTTAAAAATGCGATGCTTCTGGTTAAAAAACAGTTGTACAAAGAAGCCGGCGCTATCCTGGATCAGTATTTGTTTGAAGAAAATCCCTTTTGCCTGGAACAGGTCTACTATTTAAGGGCCTATGTCAATTTTATGGGTGTTGAGAACGATGACCCGGAAGGGCTTTTGACTGCAGAACATATGTTTCAGGATGCCATGGTCGCCTATCCTAAATCAAGCTATCTTCCCTTTGCCTATGCCGCCATGGGATTGATTCATA
>JAQYWJ010000044.1 GCA_030145005.1 Desulfobacter sp.
GACCGCTCCTTCCTCACAGAGCTTTTACAGTGCCACGACAGCGCTTTGGACTGGCGAATACATCCAAAGGTGTCTACATCCTGCCGAACGTAGTCCCAACAAATGGAACTCAGGCTAGTCAACCTGGGCTTTTACAAGCCCCTTCTGAATCTTTGATCCAGGAGGGGTAGTTGACTGATTGGTTTGTATTCATTTTAAGTTTTCCTATTCTGCAATAACTGCCATGGGCTTAACTTAGGCACGGGTCTTAAATAATTTGCCCATTTTGCTATATCCGGGAGCGCGGGCGAGACGCCCGCGCTCCCAGGTTAAGTTCTTTCGAACTCATTTCTTAACAACTTATTGTGACTTTCATATAAAAAAAAACAAGCCTGGTCACTTTATGTAACCAGGCTTGATGTTTCTGATCGTTTTCTATCGGCAGTCAGGATACATAATGGCAGCCTGGGCTGCAGCCAGCCGGGCAATGGGTACCCGGTAGGGTGAGCACGATACATAGTTCAGCCCTGCTTTATGACAGAATATGACGGATTCGGGGTCCCCGCCGTGTTCTCCACAGATGCCTAACTTGATTTCAGGACGCGTCTTGCGACCGCGTTCCACTGCTGTTGTAACCAGGCCCCCCACAGCTTCCTGGTCCAGGGTTTCAAAGGGGTCTGAACTGAGGATGGCATTGTCAATATAATCGTTCATGAAAGAGCCGATATCGTCCCTTGAAAAGCCAAAGGTCATCTGGGTCAGGTCATTGGTTCCAAAGGAGAAAAACTGGGCATATTCTGCCATTTTATCTGCAATCAAAGCAGCTCTTGGGATTTCAATCATGGTGCCGTACAGATAGGGGAGGGCGTCTATCTCGTAGGTTTTAAGCGCCTGATCATGGCACTGGATAACGATATCCTGGACAAAGGCCAGCTCTTTTTCATTGCAGGTTACGGGCACCATAATTTCAGGCATGGGATTTTTGCCCGCTTTGATCAGTTCTGCACAAGCCTCAAATATGGCTTTCACCTGCATGTGGGAGATTTCAGGATAGGTGATGCCAAGCCTTACACCCCTGTGCCCGATCATGGGATTGGATTCTAAAAGCTGTTCGCTGCGCTTGAACACCTCTTCTATGTCAATATGCAGGGCATCGGCAATTTCCTGCTGATTTTCACGTGACTGGGGCACAAATTCATGCAAGGGCGGATCCAGCAGGCGAAGGGTCACGGGCAGATTATCCATGACCTCCAGGGTGGCCTTGATCTCCTCCTTGACAAAGGGGTACAGTTCTTCAAGGGCGGCTTCTCTCTCTTCGTGAGTCTTGCTTAAAATCATTTTGCGCAAAAGGAAAAGGGCTTTATCCGAATCCGCACCGTAGAACATGTGTTCTGTCCTGAAAAGCCCGATACCCTGGGCGCCAAAATCAAGGGCTGTCGCGGCATCTGCCGGGGTGTCCGCATTGGTTCGGACCTGCATGGCCCGGTATTTATCCGCAATGTTCATGAAGGCTTTGAATCTGACATTTTCAGATGCGTCCTTCATCTTGAGCTTACCTTGGTATACCATACCTTTGGTGCCGTTAAGGGTGAAGGTATCGCCTTCCTTGAACACCTGGGGTCCCACATGAAGTTCTTTGGTTTCAAAATCTATTTTAAGGGCACCGGCACCAACAATACAGCATTTGCCCCATCCCCTGGCCACTAGGGCTGCATGGGAGGTCATGCCGCCCCTTGCCGTGAGAACGGCTTCTGCAGCCCGCATGCCTTCAATATCTTCGGGATTGGTTTCTTCACGTACCAGAATGACCTTTTTATCTGACTTGGCCCATTGAACCGCATCTTCGGACGAGAATACAATCTGTCCCCATGCACCGCCGGGGCCTGCAGGCAGGCCTTCAGCAACCTTTGTAGCTGTTTTTTCCGCATCAGGGTCCACAACGGGATGAAGCAAGTCATCCAGAATTTTAGGATCAAGGCGGCATACCATGGTTTTTTCATCAATGGTGCCTTCCTCCAGCATGTCCATGGCCATGTTCAGGGCTGCTGTCGCGGTGCGTTTACCCACACGGCACTGGAGCATGTAAAGCCTGCCTTCCTGGATGGTGAATTCAATATCCTGCATGTCCTTGTAATGGGCTTCTAAAAGATTCCTGATTTCAAACAACTGCTTGTAAAGCTGGGGCATGGATTCTTCCAGAGAGGGCAGGTGTTTGTTCTGGGAATTTTTGGTGTCGTTGTTCAATGGATTCGGGGTTCTGGTGCCTGCCACCACATCCTCGCCCTGGGCATTGACCAGCCATTCTCCATAAAATTTATTGTCCCCTGTGGCCGGGTCCCTGGTAAAGGCAACGCCTGTGGCAGATGTATTGCCCATATTACCGAAAACCATGGTCTGAACATTGACGGCCGTGCCCCAGTTGTCCGGAATATGCTCAATGCGGCGGTAGGATACTGCCCGTTTGCCGTTCCAGCTTTTAAATACGGCGCCGATGGACCCCATGAGTTGATCTTTGGGATCATCTGGAAAATCGGCACCCAGATCCTCTCGGATTTTTTTCTTAAACCGTTCGCAAAGGGCCTTTAAATCTTCGGTAGAAATATCCGTATCATTGTCATAGCCCTTGTCGTTTTTCAGGTTGTTCATCATCATTTCCAGATTCAGACGAATACCCATGCCGTCCCCGGGACGGATCTGTTCAGCTTTTTCCATAACCACATCTGAATACATCATGATCAGCCGGCGGTAGGCATCATAAACAAACCATTCATTATTGGTTTTTTTGATCAGTCCTGGAATCGTGGCGCTACACAGGCCAACATTCAATATGGTCTCCATCATTCCGGGCATTGAGCTTCTTGCTCCGGATCGGCAGGATACCAGCAATGGATTTTTCGGATCACCAAAAATCATGCCTGTTTGGGATTCAATATTGGCCATGGCTTTGAGAATTTCTTCTTCAAGGGTATCAGGAAACCGTCCGTTTAAATCAAAATAGTGATTGCAGCATTCCGTTGATATGGTAAAGCCTGGCGGAACAGGCAGTTTCAGTTTTGCCATTTCTGCAAGGTTGGCGCCTTTTCCACCCAAAAGGTTTTTCTGACTTGCATCGCCCTCCGTTTTATCAGGGCCGAACTCGTAGATGTATTTGGTCATTTTAAATCACCGCTTGTATGGTTTCAGTCTTAAATGGTTAAAGACATTGGTTAAAGACAACATTGATATTTAGCTTGTTCAAGCCGTGGAATCAGCCGGTATTCGATTTTTACATAAAACCTCTCAAATGCTAACGTTTACTATTAAAACTTTAGAAAAATCAAGTCAAATAAAATCTAATGTTTATAAATCACGGCTTCAATGATAATATTGCCATTTTTAAAATGGTGTGCGTTGGCACTTTATCGCCGCTTTAAAGGCGTAACAGGAGGAATAAATGCTGAATATAGAATCCATAACCAAAGGATTCGCAGAGCAGGTACTGCTTGATAATACCGGCATGCAAATCAATACCGGTGAACGGGTGGGCCTGGTGGGAAGAAACGGCCATGGTAAAACCACGCTTTTGAATATAATAGCAGGCATTGATCACCCCGATGAAGGGCGCGTTATTATACCCAGCGGATATCGGATCGGTGTGCTTTCCCAGCATATAAAATTCAGCAGACCCACTGTTCTTGAAGAGTCCATGCTTGGCCTGCCTGATCATGAGCGTGATCATTTCTGGAAAGCTGAAAAAATTCTGTCAGGTCTGGGGTTTTCAGAACAGGACATGCAAAAGGATCCCATGCAGTTTTCCGGTGGCTACCAGGTGCGTTTAAACCTTGCCAAGGTATTGGTATCCGAACCTGATCTATTAATTCTTGACGAGCCCACCAACTATCTGGATATTACATCCATCCGCTGGATTACAGGATTTCTTGTTTCCTGGCCAAGGGAGATGCTTCTGGTTACCCATGACCGTGGATTTATGGATAATGTGGTGACCCATATTGTGGGGATTCACCGTCGCAAAATGAAAAAGATACAGGGTGACACCGCCAAATATTATCTCCAGGTGGCCCAAGACGAAGAGATATATGAAAAAACCCGGGTAAATGAGGAAAAACGCAAAAAAGAGATTGAACTGTTCATCTCCCGGTTCCGGGCCAAGGCAAGGCTGGCCAACATGGTGCAGTCCAGGATCAAAACTTTGGCCAAGCTTGACGCAAAGGACAAACTGGCAGAACTTAAAAATTTGGATTTCTCCTTTAACTACCTGCCTTTTGCCAGCAAACAGGTGCTGACCACCGAAGATTTGAGTTTTGGGTATGAAAAGAGCTCCCCTTTGATTAAAAATTTTTCCTTGACCGTATACCCCGGTGACCGTGTGGCTGTAATCGGCAAAAACGGCAAAGGGAAAACCACGTTGCTTAAACTGATCAGTCAGAACATAAATCCGGATGCAGGGTGGGTGAAACCCAATCCAGGTGTAGAAACCGGATATTTTGAGCAGACAAATATCCAGACCTTAAATCCGCAATTCACTGTGGAAGAAGAGATCTTGCATGCCTATCCTGAAACAGATCGCCAGACCGCCAGAAATATTTGCGGTGCCATGATGTTTGAACAGGATGCGGCTCTAAAAAAGGTCAGTGTGCTCTCCGGTGGAGAAAAAGCCCGTGTTATGCTTGGCAAACTTCTCATCCGGCCTTTGAATCTTCTGCTTTTGGATGAGCCGTCAAACCATCTTGACATTGAGGCCAGTGATGCCTTTGTTGAGGCTTTAAATGCGTTTGAAGGCGCAGTGGTTCTTGTAACCCATAATGAAATGTTTCTGCATGCCCTGGCAAACCGCCTGGTGATATTTACTTCAAGCGGCATTGATATATTTGAGGGCACCTATCAGGAATTTCTTGAAAAACAGGGCTGGGAGGATGAAGAACTGATCCCTGTAAAGCGTAAAAAAAGCGCACAGCTTCCCAAAAAAGAACTGCGTAAGAAAAAATCAGAGCTTGTGGCCGAAAGGTCAAAGCAGTTAACGCCGATAAATAAGAAGATAAACAAACTTGAAAATGAGATAGAGGCAAAAGAAACTAAAATGGCCCGGGTGAACCAAGAACTGCTTGATGCATCCCAGGACCAGGACGGATTAAAAATTGCCACTTTATCTAAAGAACATGCTAAACTGGAATCCGACATTGAAACCCTGTTTGACACCTTTGCGGAAATATCTGAGAAGGCAGACACGATAAAAAAGAAATTTGACCGGAAATTATCCGGCCTTGAAGGTGGGGAGTAAGATGGACAAAAAAAAGCTTACATTTTATTATGGTATTATTTTGATCGTCGTGGGCATCGCGGTTTTCATAAGGGTGCCCCAAGTGATACCCCAAATTGAGACCATTGAATTTTTTAAAAACAAGATCGGAATTGTAAAGTTCTGTGCCTATTTTATAGGCTTTCTTTTGGTACTGGCCGGTGGTATCCGGGTAGTCAAAAATCATAAAAAATCGTAACAGTCGATTATCAAGTTTTTAGGGAATTTTTTCAAATTCAAGGCGGAAACAATTTTTAACCGGAGGAATATACAGCATATTTTGAGGATTAAAATTTTTTTCCAACGCCGAAGTTGAGCAAATTAACAAAAACTTGATCATCGAGCAACAGTTTCAGGATATCTTATGGCCGACAACACTGCTTTAAAATCCGGTTCCAGCCTTAAATCCACCATTAAAGATCAGTCTGGTGCCGGCAAAGTTAAAATTGGTGAAATCCTTTCCAAAGAAGGACAGATTACCTCCATTCTGCTCAACGAAGCCCTCTCGGTCCAGAAAAAGACCAACGAGCGGCTTTCGGGTATTTTGCTCCAGAAAGGCTATATTGATCCGGACACCATCATCAATGTGCTGGGACGACGATACAACTACAAAGTTGTCCCTTTTTCTGAAATAAAGCCGGATCCCCAGGCATTGAAACTTCTGCCCTATGATGAAGCCAAAAACAGTCTGGTTTTTCCCTTGAAACTGGTCGGGGACGATCTGCAGGTCTGCATGTCAGAACCCACGGATACGGATGTGGTTGCAGATCTTGGAAAGAAAACAGGGAAAAACATCCAGGCCTTTGTCTCCACTGAAAATGATATCATCCAGGCGTATCGTGATTTTTATAAAATTTCCGATGAAGAGTATAAAAGTTTTCTTCATTTTGAGGACGAGGCAGAAGATGATGAACCGGTAACTTCTGTTGAGGATTTCGGTTCCCTGGTTTCCGAGGCAGCCGAGGAGCTTGAGGTGGCCGCCGTCGATACAAACGCCGGCCAGGATGAGTTCATGGCCTCGGATGCACCCATCATCAAATTGGTAAACGGCATCTTAACAAAAGCAATCAACGACGGTGTGTCGGATATACACATTGAACCCTTTGAAAAATCTTTTCAGGTGCGCTACCGCCTGGACGGCGGCATGTACAAAGCCATGAACCTGCCGCTGTCAATTAAAAATGCCGTGCTTTCAAGGGTAAAAATTTTGGCCTCCCTGGATATTGCCGAGCGCAGGATTCCCCAGGACGGTCGAATCAAACTTCGGCTGGGCAAAAAAAAATCCGTGGATTTCCGTGTATCCACCTTGCCCACACTGTTTGGCGAGAGCATTGTCATGCGTATCTTGGACCAGAGCGCATTGAGCGTTGATCTGACCCGCTTAGGGTTTGAATCCGGCACCTTTGAGATGCTTAAACGCTGTATTTCAAGACCCTATGGCCTGCTTCTGGTTACAGGACCCACGGGTTCGGGTAAAACCACGACGTTGTATTCCGTTCTCAACCGTTTGAACAAGGATGATATCAAGATCCTGACCGCTGAAGACCCAGTGGAATTCAACTTTAAGGGTATTAACCAGGTGCCGGTAAAAGAAGAGGTAGGCATGACCTTTGCCGCAGCCCTGAAAGCCTTTCTCCGGCAGGATCCGGATATTATCATGGTGGGCGAGATCCGTGATATTGAAACCGCTGAGATTGCCATCAAGGCCGCCATGACAGGCCATCTTGTTTTTGCCACCCTGCATACCAATGACTGCCCGTCCACCATTGGACGGCTTGTGGATATAGGCATTCCACCCTATATGCTTGCCTCATCCGTTACCATGGTTTTATCCCAGCGTCTTGGGCGCAGGCTTTGTCCGGATTGCAAGCAGGTGGTCACCGGGTATAATCCGGAAGACTTGGAATTGCACGGTTTTGATAAGAGTGAAATTCCGGATTTGACCATTTACGGTCCTAAAGGCTGCCCCCACTGCAATGGTACCGGATACAAGGGCAGGGTCGGGCTGTATGAACTCATGGAAGTGACCGATGAGGTCGGCAAAGCCATCTCTGCTGAAGTGGCTGAAGACCAGCTGCGCAAGGTGGCTATCTCCGAAGGTATGATCACGCTTCGGGATGCAGGCCTTGTTAAGGTAAAATCCGGAGAGACATCCCTGGAAGAAGTGTTAAGAAAAACAGTTATCTCAAAAGAAGCACTGCCGGCCTATCTGGTGAACCCCGACATTGAAAAATACGAGGACAAGGATGTGATCATCCGTGAAGGAAACACGGATATTGACTTTTTCAAGCTTGTTCAAGGGGCTGTCTATGTGGTCAAGGGCGGTAAAATGATTGCAGAAATTACCCAGCCCGGAGAGTATTTCGGCGAAATGGCCGCCATAACCGGTACCCCAAGGTCTGCGTCCATTATTTCAAAGGGGCGTTCCAAGATCAAACGGTTTCCCGGAGACAAGCTTATTGAAATTATAGAAAAATATCCTGATGTGGCCAAGCATCTTTTCACCGTCCTTGCCGACCGCCTGAATGAGACAGACCGCAAACTTGTCTCCCTTTACAACCAGATCAAAAAACGTAAAGTCAACCACAACGGCGCCTGATCCTAGGGCAAACGCATGTAATTCGTCTTTGCCCAGATTTGAATGTCTGCTTGAGTTTTTGCATAGATATTGTTATGTTTGTTGAATAAATCTATTATATATCAAGTAAACTGACTTCATAAATTATTTTTAACATAAATTCAATGTGTTACTGTTTTTTTTGGGGATTGTTTTATCGAATCCCAAAAGTTGAGCCGGGAACGAAAGTAACAAGGAGATTTATATGGATATGAATGTATTTATTCGGGATATTCCCAAGGCAGAACTGCATCTTCATATAGAAGGGACGTTGGAGCCTGAGACATTGTTTCGCTTAGCCGAAAGAAACGGTATACGCATTAAGTTCGATTCGGTGGAAGCACTGCGACAGGCGTATCGTTTCAATAATTTGCAGTCTTTCCTGGATATCTATTACGAAGGTGCCGGCGTACTTCAAAAAGAGAACGATTTTTATGAACTGACATGGGAATATCTCCTGAAAGCCAAAGATCAAAACGTCCGGCACGTTGAAATTTTTTTTGATCCCCAGACCCATACAGAACGAGGCATTGCTTTTGAAACAGTAATAAACGGCATTTATCGCGCTTTATCCGACGGTGCCCGCAATCTCAACATTTCATTTTGCCTGATCATGTGCTTTCTACGTCATCTGCCGGAATCCGAGGCGATGGAAACCCTTTCTCAGGCTTTGGATTTCAGGGACAAGATTACGGGGGTCGGGCTTGATTCATCCGAATCCGGGCATCCACCATCCAAATTTATACGTGTTTTTGAAAAAGCACAAAAAGAAGGCTTTATGACCGTGGCCCATGCCGGGGAAGAGGGGCCTCCTGAATATATATGGGAGGCAATTCAAGATCTTAAAGTCCATCGAATTGATCATGGCGTGCGTGCGCTCGAAGACAAGTCACTTATCAATGAACTCAAGCGCCGCCGGATCCCTTTAACGGTTTGTCCGCTGTCCAATGTCAAGCTGCGTGTATTTAAAGACATCCGGGAGCACAGTTTCAAAACGCTGTTTGACCAGGGGCTTTGCGTGACGGTCAACTCGGATGATCCTGCATATTTCGGAGGATATGTTGTTGAAAACTATCTGGCGCTTCAAAACGCTTTTCAGCTGACTCGAGATGATATCGCACAACTGGCGGTTAATTCTTTTAATGCCGCTTTTATCAGCCAGGATAAAAAAGATATATTTATTGATCAGATAAAAAAATTTATGGCTGAATAAAGCGGCCCTAATTTTTATAATATCGGTCTTTTTCGCTGTAAATACAGCCACAATACTGCTGGCGATACATGCATAATGCCTTGGATGTCTCTATCCCCTGTTTCCAGCCGTCACGAAAATCCTGGTAAATAAATTTAAGGCCATATTGTTTTGCCAAGCCCTGGCCGATTTCCGTGATCAAGGCATGATTCTGGAATTTTGAATAGAGCAGGGTGGTGGAAAACCCGTCAAATTTTCCCTTTTTGGCAACCAGGGCACTGGCTTTAAGACGTGCGTGGTAGCAGTACCTGCACCTGTTTGCTTCCCTGAACGTCACGGCACGCAAAAATTTTTCAAGTTCATAGCCCTTTTGCCAGATCATTTTCAGATTCATCTGATCCGCATAATCGCGCAATGTTTCCTCGCGCTTCATACATTCGGTGAATGGATGAATATTATGCCGGTAAAAATACCCCATGACCTCCATGCCCATGTTTCTTAAAACCTCAAGGGGATAGATGGTACACGGGCCGCAGCAGGCATGCAGAAGAACTCTCACTCTCTTGCTCCGAAGATGGCTGTGCCCACGCGCACTAAAGTCGCCCCTTCTTCAACAGCCACGGTAAAATCATTGCTCATGCCCATGGATAAATGGGTCATGGTTGTATTGGGAAGATTGAGCGTTTCAATATCTTTACTGATCTGTTTAAGTCTTTTGAAATAAACTCTTGCATCTTCAGGGTCATCAAAAAAAGGCGGCATGCACATAAGTCCTGAAACATGCAGGTTATCAAACCGGCAGACCTGTTTTGCAATATCCACAATTTCGTTTTCTTTAACACCGGATTTGGTCGTTTCCTGGGCAATATTTACCTGGAGCAAAATTTCCTGGATTTTTCCGATTTTTTGGGCCTGGCGGTTGATTTCCTTGGCAAGCTTAACCTTATCCACGGTATGAATCAGGTCAAAATACTTTACCGCGAATTTGGCTTTGTTGGATTGAAGATGTCCTATAAAATGCCAAGTCGCAGATTTTCTGCCAAGGAGATCAATCTTTTCCATGGCTTCCTGGATATAATTTTCTCCAAAATCCCTGTGACCGGCATCAATGGCCTGCTGGATCATTTCAGACGGTTTTCTTTTGCTCACTGCGATGAGGGTCACTCGGGATGAATCCCGCCCGCTTTTTTGCGCGGCAGCACGTATGTCATCATGAATTTTTTTTATATTGGATTGAATCTGCATTGTTATTTTGCTTCCTTTACCCCAGCGTTGCAGAAGTCATGAGAATTTTAGCTTCAAGGCATTCAAGGTTGTAGCTGTAGTAGACTACCGCAAAACCTTGATAACGAAGAAGATGAAATTCTCATGGCTTCCCCGAAGGGTAAAAATTTTAAGTAAATTAAACATAATCAGGATCTATCCTTATGTTAAGTCCTGATTATGATGCGGTATATAAATTTCCATCTTGATTCCAATACGTTTCATTAATTTTAAAAAATTTTTATGAAACGTTGGGGTTAAAACTGATTGCCCCCAAAGATGCCAGGGCATCAATGAGTTCACACACGGGCAGACCGACAACGTTGGTATAAGATCCGGATATCTCTTTAACCAGAAAGGCCCCAATCCCCTGTATCCCATAGCCTCCGGCCTTATCATAGGGTTCGCCGGTGTCTGCGTACCAGTTGATTTCATCATTGGAGAGTTTTTTAAACCGCACCCGGGTGTTTACAACCCGGGTAACCACATCATCGGCGTTCGGTTTGGTGATGGTAAAGGCGGTAAATACACTGTGTTCCCTGTTGCTGAGCCGGCTTAACATGGTTACGGCCTGCCGGTGCCCGGCAGGTTTGCCTAAAATCGTATTATCAACCGCCACAATCGTGTCCGCCCCGATGGTCCAGGCATCAGGATAGTTTGCGGCCACGGCTTGAGCCTTGATTTTGGACAATAAACAGACATAATTTTCGGGTGCCATGCACAGATCAACTTTAGATTCGTCAATATCGGCCACATGAATTTTGAAATCTATGCCTGCCTGGGCCATAAGCTCTTTTCTGCGGGGTGAACCCGAGGCAAGAATAATTTTTTCTTTGTTTATTGTTTTCATAGCCCCTTATGTATCATAATTTATAAGTTGCGAACAGATTTGCCCTATTTTACTATGAATAATCAAAAATTTAACCGCTTTTTAGTAGGATCAAGACATAAATATGCAGAAATTTTTAATCAATAAAGAGGCGTTAAGCGCAGATAAGGCAGTCATTCAGGGTCAGGATGCAAAACATATATGCAAGGTACTCAGGCTTAAACCCAAAGATACCATTTCCATGACCGATGGCCATGGCACTGACTTTACAGGCTGTATAAATAAGGTTTCTCCTGAATGTGTGGAAATTTCAATTCTAAGTGAGAAAAAAAGCCTCACCGAATCAAATTTTGATCTGACATTGTGTACTGCCATGCTCAAACACAACAAGATGGATGAGATCATCAAGCAGATTACCCAACTCGGGGTAACCCGTTGGATTCCTTTTTATTGTAAAAGATCCATTCCATTGTCAGGTCAAAAAAGGGAAAAAAAACAGATTGAGCGGTGGCAGACCATTGCCAGGGAGTCTTTAAAGCAGTGCAGACGGTCCTGCCTTGTGGAAATTATGCCGCCCATGGATTTTCAACAGGTTCTGGCCTTCTCAAAAGACTGTTCACACAGATTGGCCTTCTGGGAAGCGTCGGACCGCCCACTTACCGGAATGGTTCCTGGAGAGAAGAACAAAGCTGTTGTCCTGATCGGGCCGGAGGGCGGGTTTGAAGAAGAAGAGATCCGGTGTGCCGTTGAATCCGGATTTATGAGCTATTCCCTTGGACCCAGGATTTTAAGGGCAGAAACGGCAGCGGTATGTGCCTGTGCTTTAATACAGTATCTGCTGGGTGATATGGGTGGGTGTTGAAAAAAATTTTTAATGTTTTTCTAATTTTTTGCTTGACTTGAACGGTTAAAGAACATATATAAGCTGACGTTGTTTGACGTGCCCAGGTAGCTCAGTCGGTAGAGCAGGGGACTGAAAATCCCCGTGTCAGCAGTTCAATTCTGTTCCTGGGCACCACGATTATAAAAGCTTTCAGCGGTTTTCGTTGGAAGCTTTTTTGCTTTTGAAGCATCTTGTACACCCCCTGTACAATTTTCTTGTTCGCTATATCATCCTTATTGGTTTAATTTATAATCCCATAAAAAGACGGTCACAGCAACGCCGCCCAAAAGGATT
>JAQYWJ010000045.1 GCA_030145005.1 Desulfobacter sp.
CTTTGATCTTCTCAAGGAACACAAAAATGATTCGGTTTTCAAGGCGCTGTTCCGCCAGGTCTTTAATGGCTTTTTCACTGATGCTGATGACCTGCCGGGTCACTTCCGTTTTTAATGCTTTCAAAAAGGTTTGCTGTTCACTTTCCAGTTTATTGATGGATGCCTGCCGCAGGTTCTCGATTTCATCTTTGACGGCGGCCGCCTGTTTGTCCCGCCACATCTCAATGTCATGACGGGCCTCGGCCATCCGCTTTTCTTTGGTGACGAAAAACAATTGCTTCTCCTTTTCCAGTTCAAGGGCATTTTGTTTGGCTGTTTCTTCCGCCTTTTTGGCATGGGCCAGGGTTTGGGCGATTTTCTTTTCCCGCTCATCCATGACCCGGATGATGGGGGCATAGAGAAACCGGTGCAGCAGATAAACCAGGAGCAAAAAATTAATAATCTGGGCTATTGTTGTGAAACCATCTATCAGCATGCATTATCCTCCGGCTTGTGCAATAAAGTAATTCCAGAAGGGGTTGGCAAAAATTAGAATCATGGCTACCACCAAACAATAGATGGCCGTGGATTCCACCATGGCCATGCCCACAAAAACGGTCCGGGTAATGGCGTTGGTTTCATCGGGTTGCTGGGCAATGGCGGCCAGGGCCTGGGAAAGGGCCCGGCCTTCGCCCAGGGCCGGGGCAATGGAGCCAATGGTCATGCACAAGCCGGCTGAAATAATGGATATCATTGCCACTAAAGCCAAATCACTCATCGTTGTTTCTCCTTTGAATTGGTTGTTGACGTTGTCTGAATTTCCATGGCAGCACCGATATACACAGCCGCCAATATGGTAAAAATGTAAGCCTGCACCAGACCTGTGAGTAGCCCGAAAAGCTGCATGATCACCGGGAAAATCAATGGGGCGATGATCAACAGAATGGCCCCGATCATGTTGCTGCTCATGACATTCCCGAACAAACGGACCGCCAGGGCCAGTGTGCGGGAGAGTTCTCCGATAATGTTAAAGGGCATCATGAAGACCGATGGCCGAAAATAGTTCATGAGATAAGGGACGCCCCCCATCCGTGAAATACCGTAAATCGGTACGGCAAAGAATACACAAGCAGCCAGGGCGGTTGTGGTGGAAAGGGAGCCTGTGGGCGGTAAAAACCCCGGGACAACGGCGAGGATATTGGACAATGCGATAAACAGAAAAAGACTTCCCAAAAAAGGGAGAAACCCTTTGGGTTGGTAAGGTGTGGCGTCCTTTAACTGCTGCTGGATGATAGACACAACGATCTCCAATACACTTTGCCAACGGGAGACGTGAACATCAGATGTAAGCTTGCGGGTGATCCACCCTGATCCAAGGACCAGCAACGCCATGGTCAGCCATGTGAATACCAGGGTGCCGTTAACGGAAATAAAGCCCCACTGCCAGTAGATGATGTTATCCGGACTGATGGGCATTGTCTCGGCTTTCTTTTTTAATATTGGGGGTTACCGGATTGGGATTTACCGAACCGATCTTTCGGGTCAGGAAAAACCGGACCAGGGCAAACGCGATCAAGGAGATGATCAAGGCAAGAATGCCTTGCTGCAGTACCACCCAAAACCCCGCCAGGCAGAAACCGGTACGGAGCAGGTAGCTTAATCCCAGAAAAACAAATGGACGAGACCGTTGATGAATGCCTTTTAACGTCCACCACAGGCCGCCAAAGTAAAACCATCCCAGGGCGGTACCCATGACCAGTGCAACGCATATGGATAAAAAATCAATGTTCATGGTTTTCCCGTTCCTTTTTGATATTATTCCTTTCTCGGCTGATCCAGGTCCAGGCGTTTAAACAGCCCAGAATAAGGCCGATTGCCAGCAGCATCAGGGTCCAGGCGTATTGTCCGGGATACCGGGAATCCAGCCAGATACCGATGAAAATACACACCACCATTGGGATGGCCACGGACCATCCCACCAGACCGAACGTGCCCAGGCCGAACCACAGGGCGTGTTCTTTTTTTCTTCTGGCCCGAAGTTTGCGTTTTTCCCGAATCTCAACGGCCTCTGAAAATTTTTTTTCTTTTTTATCGTCGGAATCAGCCATTTTTTTCCAGCTCCATGAATCGGCGAATGAAATTGGCCTCCAGTTTGGCAACCGCGGTGCGGGCTTTTTTCTCTTGTTCGTCCACTACGGTGATCATTTGTTTCAAGGCCTGCTTGAGCTCGCCCAGCTTTCCCTTAACTGCCATGAGGGTGACCACCCTGACATGGTCTTTTTGCTTTACCAGAATCCCGCCTTTGACCGCCAGGAATTCTTCTTCTCCGTTATCCGTCTCATAGGCAAGGATGCCGGGGACCAGGGCCGTTACAAAATCAATATGCCGGGGAAGAATGCCGAAACTGCCGGCCGGTCCTTCGCCTACAATTTTGGTGACGACCACATCAAGAAAAATATCCGACGGTTCATAGATGGTTAGTTGCATTTTTTATTTTTTTATTGTCTCAAGCGATCCGATCATATACAGCGCACTTTCCGGGATATCGGAAAATTCGTCGTTTAAAATCCGTTCACAGCCGGCAATGGTGTCTTCCAGCATTACAAATTGACCTTCAAGGCCGGTGAACTGCCGGGTGGTGAAAAACGGCTGTGTTAAAAAGCGCTCCAATCGTCTGGCGCGAAACACGGTTTTACGGTCTTCCGAGGCCAGTTCCTCTATTCCCAGCATGGCGATAATGTCCTTTAGCTCCTCGTAACCGGCCAGGGTCTTTCGCACTTCCCGGGCCACGTCATAATGCTTTTGTCCCACAATCCTTGGTTGGAGCATGGCGGATCGGGATTGCAGGGGATCAATGGCCGGATAAAAGCCTTCTCCGGCCCTTTTCCGGGACAGGACAATGGAAGCGGATAAATGGGAAAACGTATGTACGGCGGACGGGTCTGTTAAATCATCCGCCGGTACATAAACCGCCTGAATGGAGGTAATGGCCGCTTGATGGGTGCTGGAGATGCGCTCCTCTAATGCCGCCAGTTCGGTTCCCATGGTGGGCTGGTATCCCATCCGGGAGGGCAGCCGTCCCAAAAGCCCGGATAGTTCGGACCCGGCCTGGATAAAACGGAAAATATTGTCGATCAGCAGGAGCACGTCCTGTTCCTGATCGTCCCGGAAGTATTCCGCCATGGTCAATGCGACGTGTCCCACCCGGAATCGGGCACCGGGGGGCTCGTTCATCTGTCCGAAAACCATTACGGTATTTTCAAGCACGCCGGCCTGGGCCATTTCACGATAGAGGTCTTCCCCTTCCCGGCACCGTTCGCCGATGCCGCAAAAAATGCTCATGCCTTTGTGCTTGCCCACCATGTTGTGGATCAGTTCGGTGATCACCACGGTTTTTCCCACACCGGCGCCGCCGAACAATCCGGCTTTCCCGCCCCGTTCCAGGGGCACCAGAAGATCAATGGCCTTGATGCCGGTTAAAAAAATTTCCTGGCTGGTGACCCGCTTGGAAAGGGCGATGGGGGGCTGATGAATGGGACGGTACGTGACGGCTTCAGGGGGGGCTTTTCCGTCGATGGGTTTTCCGAAAACATTGAACATGCGGCCGAGAAGGCTTTTGCCCACAGGGGCATCAAGGGACCGGCCGTCGGTTTTTGCAATGTCTCCCCGGCCGATGCCGGCGGTGGCGGTCAGGGCAATACCCTTGGCGCGACGGGCATCCATGTGGGCCACAATTTCAATGGGAACGGTTTCGCCGTCACCGGCCCACAGCAGGGTATTTAAAGGCGGCAGGGTGTCGCTGAAATATAAGTCAACGATACCGCCCCTTACGGAAATAACCATACCTTCGTTATGTGTATCTTGATCGATGTTGCCGCTCATGCTCACTGTGCTCCGTTTCAGTTAACGAAGACTGTCATAAAATAATATGCTATCATAAATCCAGTACCAAGGCTAAATATTATTGTATTGTCGTTGATCAAAGTGACACTTGTGGCCGCCGTTTGCCTATGATGGACTTGTAACGGCGGCCATTTTTTGAGACAAAAGATGTCACATAAAGTGAACCTTGGGCCAGATAATGTGAGACTTAGCAAAAGGGGGGATCATGCTGACACTTGAAGAACTTGATAAAATTGCGATCAATGTTCGTTCTCATAAAATCCTGAAAGAGATACTTAAGGAGAACCCGATTCTGGATGAGATTCTCCGCAACGCCGCAAACGAAACCGAGGCCCTGGAAGGGGTTCGGCAATGGGTGTTAAACAGCCTCTATACAAGTCCGGCAGCGCTGAAATACTACAGGCGGGAAAAGACGGATCACCAGACTTTCATTTCGTTGAAATGGAGCGACATGGCCGCCATCCGCATTCTGGACTATATCGATAATGCAGGAATTGAAATTGAGGACCTCAACCTCAAGGGAGCGATTGCCATCAGCAACCCGATCATGCTGTTGTGGCTGGCTGTCAACCATGGAACCGGAGGGGCCAAGCCGGCCTTTTTTGAGGATATGCTCTATCTTTTCCGTCAATTCCAGGGGAAAAGCAAACGACGATTACCGGAACGTGAGGAGGTGGAAGAGTGGATGAACCGTTATCCTTCCGGCCTGGATCCGCGCATTATCCGTCTTCGGGAGGAAAATCGTGACCGGATTCTCAACCTGATCATCGACCAGATCGACGCCGGCGAAAAACGGGATCCCAAATACAAATTTGAGCCGGGCATGACCCGGGAGGAAAAATACAACCTGGCCCTTGAGTGGTGGAAGGCTCGCCTTTTCCACCTGCGTTTTGCCTTCCGAACGCCCGAGATGATCAACAAGATGCTGGGTTACTCCCTGGACCCGGACACCATGAAAATACTCGAAGACGCCAGGGAAGCCGGTATTCCTTTCTTCATTAATCCTTACTACCTTTCCCTGCTCTATGTCCGGGTACCTTATTTTGCCATTGGTGCGGACCTGGCCATGCGGGACTATGTTTTTTACAGCCGGAAACTGGTGGAGGAATTCGGGCACATTACGGCCTGGGAGAAGGAGGACGCAGTCAAGCCGGGAGAGCCCAACGCTGCAGGCTGGCTGATTCCGGAGCACAATATCCACCGTCGCTACCCCGAGATAGCCATCATCATACCGGATACGGTGGGTCGCGCCTGCGGCGGATTGTGTTCATCCTGCCAGCGCATGTACGGGTTTCAAAGCGGAGAGTTGAACTTCGACCTGGACAAACTGAGGCCTAAAAAATCCTGGAAGGAAAAGCTGGCCAATCTGATGCACTACTTTGAAAACGACTCCCAACTGAGGGACATCCTCATCACCGGCGGGGACGCCCTGATGAGTTCGGACAGCTCCCTGAAAAACATCCTGGATGCCATCTACGAAATGGCCCTGGCCAAGCGGAACGCCAACAAAAAAAGGCCGGCCCGCAAGAAATACGCTGAGCTGGTTCGCGTGCGGCTTGGAACCAAACTACCGGTATATCTGCCCCAGCGGGTTACCCCCGAACTGATCAGAATTCTGGCTGACTTCAAGCGCAAGGCCACCAAGATCGGAGTTAAACAGTTTGTGATCCAGACCCATTTCGAATCGCCGCTGGAAATCACACCAGAGGCCAGAGAGTGTCTGCAGTCAATGCTCTCCGCCGGGTGGACGGTTACCAATCAGCTGGTATTCACAGCGGCGGCCTCCCGTCGCGGACATACCGCCAGGTTGCGGCAGGTATTGAACGAAATCGGTGTTCTCTCCTACTACTGCTTCAGCGTCAAGGGATATATGGAGAACAGCTATAACTTCGCTACCAACGCCAGGATCGTACAGGAGATGGTGGAGGAGAAAGTGTTTGGTAAGATACCGGAGGAGTATCATGAAACCATTGAGCATTTTCCCATGGAGGCTGAGAAAATGGTAGAGAACATCGCCACCATCAAGGAAAAGGCCGGCCTGCCGTTCCTGGCAACCGACCGCAGCGTTCTCAACCTGCCTGGCGTTGGAAAGAGCATAACCTTCCGGGTCATCGGCATCACACGCTACGGTCGCCGTATCCTGGAATTCGAGCATGATGCCACACGGGTGCACAGCCCCATCATCGAAAAAACGGGCAAGGTCATCATTGTAGAATCCAAGTCCATCCGGGAGTATTTGGACCAGCTTATCGATATGGGCGAGGTCATCGAAGATTACAACGGCATATTCGGCTATTCCATGGGTGAAACCGAGGATCGGACTCCGGTGTTCAACTACCCAGTGGACGAGGGAAACATCACCAGCGAGATCACGAACCTCCGGATTCCGAACTGATACTTTCCCGCCCGAGGTGCTTCAAAAAACCAGGGGCCCTGGATATCTGATCAATTCCCGGGCCTCCACTAGTTTGGGGTCTTGAATTATAAGATTCTTATTGATTAAAAAGTAATAATTCAAGACATGACTCCGTCCGTGTGTTTATACATCGGTGTTACAATTTTGTTTAACCTCAACAAATTTCGTAGTATAATTTTTTAGTTAAGAGCTATTGGATGTTATGACTGTCTGATAGTAATTGGACGCTTTATCAGACACTAACAAGCAGCGTAATCGACAACAAGGCCGGTTTTTATTTGTTTTTAAGTATCTGCTGTAGATTTGTAAAAAGGAGGGGATGCTTATGGAAAAATGAGTACGATGCTATAAGTCAGGCAATCGAGAAATATTCTATGCATTAAAAATTTGATAGGTATAATCGGTTAACAACTGGGAAATACAATGAAAAGGAGCCGGTAGAGAGGCTTTTCCCGTTTTTGTATCACCTTTCGTTATGAATTGCAGAAGATAAACAATCTTGTAAAATTTAGAAAATTGAAAGGAGAAAGAAATGAAAAGAAAAATTATACCGTTTCTAATGGCAATGATTTTTTGGGTTGGCATGGTTACACCTGCTTATGCATGGAGCTGGCCAACTCCCGAATCCTATAGCCTTGTTTCTCTCGGGGATTCCACAGCTGTTGGTACGAGACCGGAAGCAGAACCAATAGATTCAGGTCCCGGTGAAATGTACTATGAAGATGGTTATTTCGACCTGTTGGAATCTTACCATTTCAACGATGATGCAATAAGCCTCGCAGTAGACGGAAAGGACTCCCAAGACATATTAAGAGACCTTTGGATTGACTTTACGACTAGGTCAAATGTCAGGAATGCTAAAGAGGCCGTTATTCTGAATGTAGGCGGAAATGACCTTCTTGGAAGGGTTATGGATGCGGCATACGATTATGCTCTTACAAATTTTAATATGGCCCCTTTAAAAAAAAAGGATCTAAATGACTACAATGCAAAACTTGAGTATTTCCAGGATTTAGTCGATACAATTGAGGATTCTGAAGTTGAATTAATAGATGCACTTAATACAATAATAGAAGATGCAAATCTAGTTGAAGGAGCTCTGCTATTCAGCTTGAGGTACCCAAGCATTGTCAGGACCATGAGAAGATTAAACCGGGATGTAGATTTCTACGTTCTCACAATTTTCAACCCTATTCCTCAGACTTATGACCCAGACCTTGAAGAAATCAGAATGCAGCTTGACAATTTACTGGAAATTATGAACGGCGTTATTGAAAGAAATGCCAACAGATACGACAATGTACACCTTATAGATGTACATCAAGAATTTTTAGAAAAGCCGGGATCTGTTGGATTCGTTCCACCAGAGAATCTCGATCCCCATCCAACGGAGTATGGACAGTTATTAATTTATGAATTGCTTGAGCCAAATTTTATTTGATTTTATGTTAGTGTCTTTGTGTGAACTTTTCAACTGAAACGCTTCATATTTAGAATTGCTGTTCAACAACAAACAATCAAGGGGAATTTAAAAACGGTGCTGTCGCTCAACAGCACCGTTCTTTTTTAAACCCAAATTCCCTTCTTTGGCGGGTTGCCATATGAATCGAAAGAGTCCCCATTTAACCTCAATACTTCCTGCAGTTCTTCTACAGTAAACTCAAAGCCGTCTTCTTTTGCCATAGCTGCAAATTTTTCCATTGAAAAGCAGTTATCGTACTTTACACGGAATTTGCGATCATCTGCACCTTTATCTAAAAAGGCCTGAACGTTTTCTTTTGACATCGTATTTCTCCATTGATTAATTAAAATTCAGTCGTGTCCGGTCAGGTTGTTGCGGACATTTAAAAAGGGTGTGTCCCACCGTTTACATCTGCAAAATTACATCTGCAAAAATTAGACCAATTTTAAATGCCCATAATCCCTTTGTTGCAAAAGATGGGACACACCCTTTAAAAGACGTTATTTTCAATGCTTTTTTATTGAATATTGATGATTCGGTACAAAAATTGAATGTGTTATTTTTAGAATTTTAGATAGCCTCGTTGTTTTTTATGACGATTTTGTTGTTTTAAGGATTTGTGACTCATTTTTTCGGATGAAAATGTTTACACGCAAAAAAAACAACCGGACACTACTGAAGTGAACTAACAATAACAAAGGAGAAACTGACATGAAAAAAGTGCAAAGATTGATAATTTTCGTCTTTTTTATTCTGCTGGTATTCAGCATTCAGGTACAGGCTCAGACCGGACGGGTTCGTGTTTCAGTGGCAAAGAGTATGAGCAATCTGTGCAATAATTTGATAACAAAATTTCATAAACAGCATCCTGATGTGAAAATTATCCCCAATTTTGCGTCCTCCGGCGCCTTGGCAAAGCAAATCGAACAGGGGGCGCCTGCAGATATCTATGTCTCTGCCAATCCGAAGTGGATGAAGCATCTGATTGAAAAAGGCAAGATTAAGACAGACACCAAAAAAATATTTGCCCATAATGCGTTGGTTTTTGTGGGAAAATCAAGTACGGATGCCCATTCCATGGATGATTTACAGAAATTGACGCGTGTTGCTTTAGGCAGTCCCAGCAGTGTGCCGGCCGGTCAGTATGCTAAGCAGGCTATGGATAAAGAGGGAATCTATGATGAAATGCTCAAGAAAGGGCAACTGGTCATGGCAAAGGACGTCCGCCAGGCCCTGATTTATGCCGACCGGGGAGAGACCGACGGTGCGTTTGTTTACAAAACGGATGCGATGCTCACCACCAGTGCCGGGATTCTGTTTGAAGTTCCTCCGGCGCTTTATAGTCGGGTAACCTATCCGGTTGCCATGACAAAGGAAAGCGACGGGAATGCCTATGCCGGGCGCTTCTATGACTATATCGTTTCTGAAGCGGCCCATCCGGAAATGATTCACCTTGGTTTTACATTGCCCTGAAAGGAAATTGTGATGTTGACACTGTCGCCCCAGGATATTTCTGCCGTCTGGCTTTCTCTGAAGGTTGCCTGTTCGGCAACTTTGATTGCCACTCCCTTTGGAATTGCTTGTGGCTATTTTCTTGCCTTTTGCAAAATTAGAGGCAAGGTGGTGGTGGAAGGGCTTATCAGTCTGCCGCTGGTTTTACCGCCGGTCGTGGTCGGATATCTTTTGTTGTTGTCCTTCGGGTCCAACGGTATCATTGGTAAGTTTTTGAACCTTTTTGGTATCCAGGTGGTTTTTTCACTTACCGGTGCGGTCATTGCATCGGCGGTGGTCGGGTTTCCCCTGATGGTCCGTTCAATTCGTATTGGTATGGAGGCGGTGGATCAATCCTATATTTCAGTGTCACGAACCCTTGGTGCGGGATGGTGGGACAGTTTTTTTACCATTGTCCTGCCGTTGAGCGGCCGTGCGATTCTTTCCGGGATGTCGTTGATGTTTGCCAGAAACCTTGGTGAGTTCGGCGCAACCGTTATTCTTGCCGGTAATATTCCGGGGATGACACAGACGATACCTCTGGCAATCTACGAATACACATCCGTTCCGGGTGGCGACCGGATGGCGCTGACGCTGTGTCTGGTCTCCATCAGCCTTTCTTTTACCATCCTTCTTGTTAGTGAGGGAATAAACCGCAGGTTCAGGAGGGGGTAACGGTGCAGTTAGAAGTCGAGTTAAAAAAAAGTTTCAAGGATTTCACCCTTGATGTTGCTTTCAGTCTATCCTCATCAAGGACGGGGATTTTCGGTCCGTCAGGGAGCGGAAAATCAACGATTATGAATCTGCTTTCCGGACTGGAACTGCCGGACAGCGGTCATATTCGACTGGGTGATACCGTTCTTTTTGATTCAAAGAGAAAGATTAATCTCAAGCCGGATCAGCGCAACATTGGCGTTGTGTTTCAGCACGCCCATCTTTTTCCCCATATGAGCGTTAAAAGAAATATCTTCTATGGCTATAAACGGGTCAAACCGGAAAATAGACAGATTGATCCTGATGGGCTTTTTGAGGTTCTCGGTGTTACACAGCTTTTGTCACGGGATGTTTCCACCCTGTCAGGAGGGGAACGACAGCGTATCGCCCTGGCAAGAACGGTTCTGTCAAATCCTCGGCTTATCCTGATGGATGAGCCGCTTTCGGCTTTGGATGAGGGACATAAATTTCAGATTATTCCGTATTTGAAAAATGTCTTCAACAATTACGGTATTCCTATGATTTTTATCAGCCATTCGGTGCTGGAAATGCGAATGATGACCGATGAGGTTCTGGTGATCGAAAGGGGCCGTATTCAGCAGCATGGTGCGGCTGAAGAACTGGCAAAAAAATCGTGGAACCGTGGTCTTGAGAGTTATGTCAACCTGATTAATCTTGGTGGCGCTTCTCCCTATAAGGATCTGTTTCGTTATAAGTGGGGGGATACCAGTATTATTCTCACTGAACCGGCAGAGAGTGAAGAAAATCTCTTTGAACTCGATTCACGGGACATTCTTCTTTTCAAGCGGCATCCGGAGGCAACAAGCGCCAGAAACCTTTTGAAGTGTACTGTGACGGATATCTATAGCTGTGGAAATCGTGTGCGTGTGGAGCTTGCCTGTGGCAATGAACACCTGATTGCCCAGATCGTTCCTGAATCGGTATGCGAACTGGGGATTAAGGAAGGCACAATGGTGGTGGCGGCAATAAAGGCATCCGCGTTCAAGAAGATATTTTGATAAAAATTAAAAGGAAAAAGGCTATGGATATTGTTATTAAAGATGCTCTTCCTGTCGATATTGATCAGATGTTGCCTCTGTTGGCCCAGCTCTTTGCAATAGAACAGGATTTTGAATTCAATGCAGAGGCCCAGGCCCGGGGGCTTCGGCTGATGCTGGACGGTTGCGGAAAGCACAGAGCCGTGAAGGTGGCGTGGATGAATGACACAATTGTCGGAATGTGTACGGCCCAGACCCGAATCTCAACGGTCCAGGGTAATATCAGTGCGGTGGTGGAGGACCTGGTTGTGGCTCGTGAATACAGAAAGAAAGGGATAGCAACCCTTTTGTTGTCTGCCATCGAAGGTTGGGCTGTAAACAAAGGGATAAAATCCATCTCCCTGCTTGCAGACAAAGACAACCAGGGCTGTCTTGATTTTTATAATGAAAAAGAGTGGAAACGCACTTCATTGATCTGTCTGGTCAAATCCTTGGATTAAGATCTCCTAGAAGGGCCATGGAAATTTTAAAATAGCCCATCTGCTTGTCTTTTAAGGAACGGGTCTTAAATAATTTGGCCATTTTGCTATATCCGGGACGCCCGCGCTCCCAGGTTAAGTTATTTCGGACTCATTTCTAAGCCACTCTCAGCGTTATGCCAACGGGTATCAGGAACAGGAAGAATCTGATTACATTGGCGTAGCTTGATGGCGACTTAAAATCTGATGCATCTGTGGGCTATTTAATTCTGACCATAGGCCTAAATCGAAAGATATTTTTCACATATCCGTTAGCAAAAAGAGGATCGGATTAAAAAGTTACATTTTGGGGTCTTTGATTATGGTCCGGCTAAGATAACTCTATTGCTGATATCCTGCTCGTTCTCATTAAAATTCACAAAAACTACCTTTTAATAGCTGGAAGAACCAGGCGCTAAATAATAATTTTTTGCAAATATTAATTACATATTTGAATTAAAACAGGCTGCGTATATGTAATATAGAAGTCCTTGTCTGTTTATTTCAACATGATTACAATTTTTTTTATTTAAAACAATTTTTAATTCAAACAAGTTAGATTTTTTTGCCCTTCATTGGAGATTATGATGGAACACCCGTTGCCGTTACCGGCATCACGACAACGGACAGGTTTTTTGCCTGTTAAAATTAAAAACAACTAAAGCTTAATTAAGGAGCTAAAAAATAAAATAAAATAACAGAAAACCGGCAGGACGATATTGGTCAAAACATTGTTCTGCTCGAAGCTTTCTCTGTTAAATGACCGGAGCTTGGCGGGATCAAAGCGCTTCAGTCCCGGCAGGTAGGGATGCACATCCCGGCAGTAATCTTGGTAGTCCCGGCCAAAAAGTCCGGCAAGGATTTTTTCT
>JAQYWJ010000269.1 GCA_030145005.1 Desulfobacter sp.
ACGTCATGATTCTGATGATTTCCTGGTCAGATACTTTGATCCTTTGTGCCGGCATTCAGTGAGAGAGGTCGAAGATAAAATGCCGGTTGAATCCGACACAATTTATTTTGCACCGGCCAACTATCATCTATTGGTGGAACCCGATAAAACCCTTTCCCTGTCAACAGAAGCCCGGGTGAATTACTCGCGCCCTTCTATTGATGTCCTGTTTGAATCGGCAGCTGATACCTACACGGACAGGTTGGTCGGCATCATCCTGACCGGGGCTAACTCAGACGGAACAAATGGTGCAGCCAGGATTAAAGAATTGGGGGGACTGATTATCGCCCAGGACCCGGAGACCGCCGAGGCAGAAGCCATGCCGATGTCCGTGATCAAACATGTGCAGGTAGACCATATCCTTCCTTTGAATAGGATAGGGGATTTTATTAACAGGCTGAATTAAAAAGAAAATTCATGAAGAAAATTTCCATACTGGCCGTTGATGACCGGCCTGAAAACCTTTTGGTCTTGGAGAACCTTCTTGAATCTCCGGAACTGGAGATCGTAAAGGCCGGCTCCGGGGATGAGGCGTTGTCCAAAACAATAGATCATGAATTTGCACTTATCCTTCTTGATGTCCAGATGCCTGATATGGACGGATATGAGACGGCTGAACTGTTAAGAAGTGTTAAAAAGACAAGTACAATCCCTATTATTTTCGTTACAGCAGCTAACAAAGAAGATCATCATGTGTTTAAGGGGTATGAATCGGGTGCGGTTGATTATCTTTTTAAACCATTGGAACCGGTTATTCTTACAAGTAAGGTAAAAATATTCATTGAACTGTATAAGCAAAGAATACGGCTTGAAGAAAAAACAAGAGAACTGGATGCTAAGGTTATTGAATTGGAAGCTTTGAAACTCGAACTTGAACATTCCAATAAAAGGCTGCGGCATCAGTCATACTGTGACGGCCTGACTAAATTGCCGAACCGGCGATTTTTCGATCAAACCTTGATTAAGGAGTGGCGCCGCAGTACGAGGGACAAGAAGCCGCTTTCCATGCTGTTGATCGATATTGATAATTTTAAAGCCTACAACGACACGTACGGGCATCTCGCCGGGGATGACTGCCTTAGAAAGGTCGCAACTCAGCTACTGGAAACTATTTTCAGGGATGTGGATACGATCGCCAGGTATGGGGGTGAAGAATTTGCTGTCATTCTGCCTGAAACGGACAGTGACGGCGGCGAAATGGTTGCCAAAAGGATGCTTGAGAGCATATCCGCACTTCATATCGAACATGAAACGTCACAAACCGGCAACCATGTGACCATCAGCATTGGCCTTGGCACGGTAATGCCGACAGACGATTTCCGGGAAACCACACTGATTGATCTCGCCGACAAGGCATTATATAGGGCCAAAGAATCCGGTCGAAATAACTATCAGGTGAGTAACATTGTTCCGGATCAGGATTGAAGGCTGTTGATCAGCCGTATCCTGGTACAAAGTTGGCACAGCGTGCCAAAAAAGTTTATTTTAACAAAGTCAAAAATATTCTACCCATTGAAATTTCAGCATATTTCATCATAAAAACCTTACGACTCACGAGTTATCCATAATACAGTCTCCCGCTATATTTGATATAATCAAAGCGCTGACCAGGCATTGTACCAGGCTAAAAACAGCGGCAGAAACCGCTTGGCCCAAGCTGTATAGCCGGATTATTTTTTACGGCAAACCACCAGCGCCACCCACTCCTCCTGGCTGATTTTTTTGACGCACTCAAGGTTTTGCGTATTCAGGGCTGCGTAAATGTCCGGTACTCTCTCCTCAATGATGCCCGAAAGGATGGCGGTCCCGTCCGGTGCCAGGCGGGCGGCGATATCCGGCATGATGGATACGATAACCTGGGCAATGATGTTGGCACAGATAAGGTCATACTGGATTTCAGGTGTTTTATCCAACGTTACGGCCCCAAGGGTGACGCTATCAAGTGCAATCCCGTTTTTTTCCAAATTCTGCTGGGTGATATCCACGGCCACGGGGTCCACATCAATACCGGTCATGGCGCCTGCCCCAAGCTTTGCAGCGCCGATCATCAGTATGCCCGACCCGCATCCTACATCCAACAGGGTTTTGCCCGGCTGTACATATTCTTCTAAAAGGGCCAGGCACATGAATGTGGTGGGGTGGGTACCCGTGCCGAATGCCATGCCCGGATCAATGTGGATGATAATCTCACCGGGAGCCGGGGTATAGTCCTTCCATTCGGGTTTCACCACAATTTTATCCGTAATCCGGGTGACGTTGAAATACTCCTTCCAGGCATGGGCCCAGTCTTTTTCATCCACCACTTCCGATAAAACATCCACCTGGACAGCCATATCCGACAATCCTGCCAGGCGTTTTCTGATTTTGGAAATCATGATATCGGAATCATCCGTGTCCGGCAGGTAGCCGATAATGCTGTTGTGCTCAGGTTTTTTCAGGGTCCGGGTGCCGAAACCCTCATCCGGTTCGGGGATGGGGACCTCGCAGATTACGCCTTTCAGGTTGAATGAAAAAAAAATATGGCAGATCACTTCTTCGGCAAGTTCAATATTGTCTGCATCGAACCGGGCAATAACTTTTTTGAATTTCATGGCTTTTTCCGTCTTTTTTGATATTTTGTCGTGGGTGGGCTTGGTGGTCGATGTACCAGGTCAGTCCATGGTTGTTATATCAACATTATCGTTGACAATCCATAGCTGCCTGTCCTAACGCTAAAAACAGGCAGCATGCACATTAATTGATGGGACGGTGGCGTGACTGAACTTGAAACAACGCATGTAACAAAAGAGACTAAACAGGGAAAATTTTCCGGGCTCCGGCTTTTTTTAAGCTCACTTCAGATCCGGTACAAGTTTCTCATCAGTTTTGCCCTGATTTTTTTTCTGTCCATGTTTCTGTGCAACCTGTTCATCTATGTCTATGTGCGCAACAATATTGAGGACCGCATTGAAAGCGAGCTGACCAATACCACCGCCATGATTTACAACATGGTCAATACGTCTGTGAATGTCTCCATTAAAAATCATCTGCGGGCCGTGGCGGAAAAGAATCTGGACA